>DASPXL010000120.1:0-7033 GCA_035637375.1 Burkholderiales bacterium | reverse complement strand
CATGGCGCAGCTGGACCCGGCGAATGCCGACAGCTACCGTTCCCGCGGCAAATCGTTCCTTGAGCGCTGGCAGGCGGCGGTCGCGCGCTGGGAACGGCAAGCGGCGCCGCTCAAGGGCGTGCCGATCGTCGTGTACCATAGGGACTTCTCGTATTTCATCAACTGGACGGGAATGCGCGAAGCGGGGAGCCTCGAACCGAAACCCGGCATTCCGCCCACCCCCTCACATCTCGCCGAATTGGTGGACCAGATGAAACGCGCTCCCGCGAAAGTGATCGTCTATTCGCCCTACAACAGCCCGCAGGCCGCGGAGTTCCTGTCGAGCAGAGCCAACATTCCCACGGTGATGATGCCTTTCACCGTGGGCGGGACGGACAAGGCGAAAGATCTGTTCGGATTGTTCGACGATACCATCGCCCGCCTGCTCGCGGCCGTGAAATGAATCTCGACGCGTCGAGCTTCGGTATCCTGTGGCCCGCGTTCATCACGGGCTTGCTCATCACCGCGACCCACGTCCCGCTCGGGATGCAGGTGCTCGCGCGCGGCATCGTCTTCATCGATCTTGCCGTGGCGCAGATCGCCGGGGTCGGCGTGATCCTCGCCGATCACCTCGGCTGGGAGCCGACCGGCGCCGCGGTGCAGATCGCGGCGCTCGCGGCGGCGCTCGCCTGCGCCACGGTGCTGACCTGGACCGAGCGCCGCTGGCCCGAAGTCCAGGAAGCGGTCATCGGCGTGGTGTTCGTTCTTGCTTCGAGCGTCGCCATCCTCCTGCTCGCCCAAAACCCGCGCGGCGGCGAGAACCTCAAGGAGCTGCTGATCGGGCAGATCCTCTGGGTCAACGCCGCGCACCTTCCGATTTACGCCGCGATTTACGCGGGCGTTCTCGCGCTGTGGTTCGGAGCGGGACAACGTCTCGGCCGGATCGGTTTTTACGTGCTGTTCGGCTGCGCCGTGACGTTATCGGTGCAGCTGGTCGGCTTGTATCTCGTATTCACCACGCTCGTTGTTCCGGCGCTCTCGACTTACTACACAAAAGGCCGCCGCCATCTCAAGGCTTATTCGGTCGGCGTGCTCGGCTACGCGCTCGGCTTGCTCGCGTCGTTGTGGCTCGACCTTCCGTCGGGCGCGATGATCGTATGCGCCATGGTCGTCGTCGGGGTGCTCATGGGATTCTACGGGCGCACGCAATCGGCTTCCTGAGCGAAGTTCCGACGTTCCTCGCCGATTGGCGGTCGCCGCGCGTCAATCAAGGGCAAGCAGGAGTCGCTGCATTGCCTTGTTTCGAGCACCTGTGATACAAGGAAACCGTCGTTTCCACTCGTTCATCTCCTGGGGATCGAGCAGCTCTCGTGTTCTTCTCACTATTCGGCAAGAGGAGCGGACCGGCCAAGAAGAAGACCGAGAGCAAGCCTTCAGCGGCCAAGGCGCCGTCCGCAAAATCGGCGCCCGCCCCGGGCAAGCCTGCGAGTCCGGCAAGGCCGATGACAACTTCGCGATCGGGCGGGGACTCGCTCGATTTCAGCAGCTACGCTCCTCCTCCCAAGGCGGAACCGCCTCGCGCCGAAGCGCGTCCCGAAGTCGCGCCGGCGGGATCGCACTCGGCGCCACCCCGCCTTGAAGAAGCGCCGGCGGCTGCGCCCGTCGCGCCGCCGGCTGCGCAAATCCCGGTGCCGCCGCCGCCGGCTGCGCCGCCGGCGCGGTGCGGTCCGGACCCGGCGGCGGGCACCGAAGCCGCTGCGCCCGGTGAATACGCCCCGGTCATCGAGGAAGCGGCGATCTTCTTCGCGAACGGACAGGTGCTCCAGGCGCTCGCGGCGCTGACGCGCGCGGTGCGCGAGGAGGACCTCGGAGCCTCCGCGCTGCAAGCGTGGCTGATGCTGTTCGGCCTCTACCAGCATCTGGGCATGAGCGCGGAGTTCGAGGCCCTCGCGATGGAGTTCGCGGTGAAGTTCGAGCGCTCGCCGCCGGTGTGGATCGAGACCGGGCCGCCCTCCGATCCCGCGCTCGTCACGGGGGGCATCGGGTATTGCGCGCTGAGCGGCACGCTGTCGGAGGCGAGCGCACCCGAGCTGCAGAAGCTGCGCGACATCGCCGAAAAGCTGCATACGGTGCGCATGGACTGCACCAAGCTGCAAGGACTGGACGCGCCCGGCTGCAGGCTCCTCGGAGAGACGCTCGCCTCCATTCGCGGCGCCGGAAGGAATGTGATGATCACCGGCGAGACCCAGCTTTTGCGGCTCCTCGAGGAGCCCTGCCGGGTGGGGAGGGCCGAGACCGACGGCGCCGTGTGGGCGCTGCTGCTCGAGCTCTACCGCATGCTGAAGCTCAAGGACAAGTTCGAGGAGACGGCGGTGGATTACGCCGTGACCTTCGAGGTTTCGCCGCCCTCCTGGGATTCGCAACCGGGCGCGGGATCGAAGCGCGCGGCGGTCGAGCGTCCCGTCGAGCCGGAGGATTGGGCCCTCGCCCTCTCGGGAGATGTCACCGGGGCGAGCGAGGCGCTCGCGCAGCAACTCCAGGACTGGGCGGCGGCGAACGCCATGCTCGTCATCGACATGTCGCGGGCGAAGCGCGTCGATTTCGTCACCGCCGGCCTCATGCTCAAGGTGCTCTCCCGGATCCACCAGGACGGCACCACCGTCCAGATACGCGGCGCGAACGCGCTCATCCACGCTTTGTTCGCCGTGATGGGGATAGGCAAGGTCGCGCGCATCGTCCCGCGCAAGTAGCTTGATCGGCGGCGCTCCAGCCCCATCTTCGTTTGAAGGCCCGCACATGGAACAATTCCGCGGTACCACTATCGTGTCCGCCCGCCGCGACGGAAAGGTCGCGCTCGGCGGCGACGGCCAGGTCACGCTCGGCAACGTCGTGGTGAAGGCGAGCGCGCGCAAGGTGCGGCGCCTGTACCAGGACCGGATTCTCGCCGGCTTTGCCGGGGGAACGGCCGACGCCTTCACGCTGTTCGAGCGTTTCGAGGCGAAGCTCGACAAGCACCAGGGAAATCTCCTGCGCTCGGCCGTGGAGCTCGCCAAGGACTGGCGCACCGACCGGGTGCTGCGGCGCCTGGAAGCGATGCTCGCGGTCGCCGACCGGGAGGCCTCGCTCATCATCACCGGCATGGGCGACGTCATCGAGCCGGAGCTGGGATTGGTCGCGATCGGCTCGGGCGGCCCCTACGCCCAGGCGGCCGCGCGCGCGCTCCTCGAAAACACGAAGCTCGACGCGGAGAGCATCGTCCGCAAGTCGCTGTCGATCGCCGCCGATCTGTGCATCTACACCAACCAGAACCAGGCCGTCGAGGTGCTGGAATAGCCGGGACTGCAGGGTTTTTTCGCCATGTCGCAGATGACCCCCCAGGAAATCGTTCACGAGCTGGACAAGCACATCGTCGGCCAGACGCGCGCCAAGCGCGCCGTGGCGATCGCGCTCAGGAACCGCTGGCGCAGGCAGCAGGTGGCCGAGCCCCTGCGGCAGGAGATCACGCCCAAGAACATCCTCATGATCGGGCCGACCGGCGTCGGCAAGACCGAGATCGCGCGGCGCCTCGCGCGGCTCGCCGATGCGCCTTTCATCAAGGTCGAGGCGACCAAGTTCACCGAGGTCGGCTATGTGGGACGCGACGTCGACGCGATCGTGCGCGACCTCGCCGAGATCGCGATCAAGGACACGCGCGAGTCGGCGATGAAAAAAGTGCGCCGCCGCGCCGAGGACGCCGCCGAGGAGCGGGTGCTCGACGTCCTCCTGCCGGGAGCGCGCCGCGCCGGGGCGTTCGAGCCGGGCGAGGCCGGCCTTTCCGGGAAGACCGGCGGCGACGAAGAATCGGCGACGCGGCAAAAGTTCCGCAAGAAGCTTCGCGAGGGCGAGCTCGACGAAAGGGACATCGAAGTCGAGGTGTCCTCGCCGCAGGCGCACATGGAGATCTTCGCCCCGCCCGGCATGGAGGAGCTGACCCAGCAGATACAGGGCATGTTCCAGAATCTCGGCGGCGCGAGGAAGAGGCTGCGCAAGATGAAGGTCCGCGAGGCGATGAAGATGCTCACCGACGAAGAGGCGGCGCGCCTGGTAAACGACGAGGACTTGCGCGCCAGGGCGCTCGCGAACGTCGAGCAGAACGGCATCGTCTTTCTCGACGAGATCGACAAGATCGCGAGCCGCGGAGAAACGGTCGGCCCCGATGTCTCGCGCCAGGGCGTGCAGCGCGACCTGCTGCCGCTCGTCGAAGGGACCACCGTTTCGACCAAGTACGGGATGGTGAAGACCGACCATATCCTGTTCATCGCGAGCGGCGCGTTTCATCTGTCGAAGCCCTCCGACCTTATCCCCGAGCTGCAGGGGCGCTTTCCGATCCGGGTCGAGCTCTCTTCGCTCTCGGTGGAGGACTTCGAGAGGATCCTCACGGCGACCGATGCCTGCCTCACGCGCCAGTACCAGGCGCTCCTTGCGACCGAGGAGGTCGAGGTGACGTTCCTGCCCGACGGGATCCGGCGCCTCGCGGAGATCGCCTGGTCGGTGAACGAGAAGACCGAGAACATCGGCGCGCGGCGCCTGCATACGGTGATGGAGAAGCTGCTCGAGGAGATCTCCTTCGAGGCGGGCAAGCGCGGCAGGGAGAGCGTCAGGATCGACGCCGTTTTTGTCGACGCGAAGCTGAAAGAGCTCGCGCAGAGCGAGGACCTCGCGCGCTTCGTGCTGTGATCGCGCGAAAGGGAAAGCAACGTTAAATAGGGGCGATGCCGCTCCGGTTCAAGCGGCTCATCGCGCGGCCCTCTTCTCCAAAGACGCCGCAAGGGCCCTTGAAATCGCCGGATCGTCCCCCATCTTTTGCGCTACGCGGGCGTCGTGCCCGGACTGAATCGATGGAGGAAGCTATGGCAAACATCACTCGTTACGATCCGTTTGGCGATCTGTTCGACGACATTTTCAGCGGCTTTGTCGTCGGGCCGGTCGGGTTTGAGGCGGCCAATCCCGTGCGCCGCATGAAGGTCGATGTCGCAGAGCAGAACGGCGAATACAAGGTGCTCGCCGAGCTGCCGGGAGTAAAGAAGGAAGACATCAAGGTGAACATCGACGGCGATGAGGTGTCGATCACCGCCGAGTCGCGCGCCGAGCGCGATGAGAAGGACGGCGAGCGCGTGCTGCACAGCGAGCGCTACTTCGGCAAGGTCTCGCGCGCTTTCCGGCTGGACCAGGAGATCGACGAGGAGCGCGCCAGCGCCAAGTACGCCGATGGCGTGCTCGAGCTGACGCTGCCGAAGAAGGCGACGGCTGCCGCGAAGCAGCTAACCATCCAGTAGGAGTCGTTTCGTAGCAACAAGGCGGCCTTTCGGCCGCCTTTTTCTTTTTTTGGGCTCCCGCAGGTACAATCGGCGCTCAAGATGCGCGCGCCGATGAGCGATCCAGCCCTGACCCCGGTCCACAAAGCCAAGGTCCTCGCCGAGGCGCTGCCCTACATCAAGCGCTTTCACGGCAAGACCATCGTCGTCAAGTACGGCGGCAACGCGATGACCGACGAGCGCTTGAAGCGCAGCTTTGCCCACGACGTGGTGCTGCTCAAGCTGGTCGGCATGAACCCGGTGATCGTGCACGGCGGCGGGCCGCAGATCGACGAGCAGCTCGCGCGCCTGGGCAAGAAGGGCGAGTTCGTCCAGGGCATGCGCGTCACCGACGCCGAGACGATGGACGTCGTCGAGATGGTGCTCGGCGGCCAGGTCAACAAGGAAGTCGTGACGCTCATCAATCAGGCGGGCGGCAAGGCGGTCGGCCTCACCGGGCAGGACGGCGCTTTCGTCCGGGCGAGGAAGATGCTGCTTTCGGACAAGAACAACGGCGGCGGGAAGATCGACATCGGCCAGGTCGGCGAAATCGCCGCGATCGACCCCAAGGTGATCTGGGCGCTGGAGGAGGGGGGCTTCATCCCGGTGGTGGCGCCGATCGGCGTGGGCGAAGACGGGCAGTCCTACAACATCAACGCCGACCTCGTCGCCGGAAAGCTCGCCGAGGTGCTGAAGGCCGAAAAGCTCGTCGTGCTCACCAATACGCCGGGCGTGCTCGACAGGAACGACAAGCTCCTCACCGGCCTGACGCCGAAAAAGATCGATGCGCTGGTGGCCGAGGGGACGCTGTCCGGCGGGATGCTGCCCAAGATCAGCTCGGCGCTCGACGCCGCGAGAAACGGCGTCAAGAGCGTGCACATCATCGACGGCCGGGTCGAGCACGCGGTCCTGCTCGAGATCCTCACCGACGAAGGCGTGGGGACGCTGATCCGTTCGAAGTGAACGGTATCGGTCTTCTCCGGAGTCAGCGTGCGAGCTTCGGGCAGCGGCGCAGACCGCGGCGATAGCTCTGACGTGCGAGGCAGATGCTCATTAATCTCCGGCGGGCGCGTCTCGAGAAGCTTATGTGAACCCACCCCCCGTCCTGCCGGTCTCCGAACTCGTAGATGAGCTGATCGAACGGGATCTTGGACCCGGCGGTCCGCCGACAGACCTGGAATGGCGAGCCGGACTTCTGACAGGTGAAGTCCGCTGCCAGGCCCAACATGTGACGGGATGTTTGGCTTCCGCCGATCTCGGCATTCAGCGCGGGCGAGCGAAAACCGCTCGATATCTCCAAAGGATGGCGGAGCAGGGCCTGGACGGCGTCCAGCCTCCGTGCGAGAAGCGTGAGGTTTTTCATCAGCCGAAGCGGGGGCGTGTTCCCGATCCCCCGCGCGCGAGCGGTGTCCGAGTGGACGAGCGTTCTGAGCGTAAAGCGGGCCGATAGCTTCATATTTTCCCGGCCGGTAGCAAGCGCTTACCTAGAGTCATACAATGGTCGCTTCCGTTGCTCGTCCGAGAAAACGCCATGCCTGCTGCCAAACCCGGCGCGCGCCGCTTGCAGATTCTACAGGTCTTGGCGCGGATGCTCGAAGACCCGAAAGGCGAGAAAGTCACCACCGCGGCCCTGGCGAAGGAGCTGGACGTTTCCGAAGCCGCGCTCTACCGGCACTTCGCGAGCAAGGCCCAGATGTTCGAGGGCCTGATCGAGTTCATCG
>DASPXL010000119.1:0-5448 GCA_035637375.1 Burkholderiales bacterium | reverse complement strand
GCCTCGGCAAATTGACAGCCCCGTGGGGGGTCCGCATAATCAGGCGATCTATTCCGCGGCGTTTTGATCCGGAGGTAGCCATGATCCGCTCCAAATTCGGCGTCGTCGCGATCGCAGCCATGGCGGCCGTTTCCGGCTGCGGCGAAGACAAGAAGGCCCAGGTCCAGGCAAAACCCGCGATCAGCATCGCCATCGGAAGCGTGGCCCCGCTTACCGGGGGCATCGCTCACCTGGGCAAGGACAACGAGAACGGGGCGCGGCTCGCGGTAGAGGAAGCCAACACGGCAAAAATCAGGATCGACGGAAAGGAAGCCGTGTTCGAATTGCTGGCAGAGGACGATCAGGAAGACGCCAAGGTTGGCAATACCGTGGCGCAAAAGCTGGTGGACGCGAAAGTCGCCGGCGTCGTCGGTCACCTCAATTCGGGCACCTCGATTCCGGCGTCCAACATCTATAACGGCGCGAATATCCCGATGATAACCGGCTCCGCCACCAATCCTGAACTTACAGAGCGGGGTCTCAAGGGTGTTTTCCGCGTGGTCGGTCGCGACGACCAGCAGGGCCCGGCGGTCGCGAATTATTTGGTCGCCAACGCCAAGCCAAAGGTTGTGGCGATCATTGACGATGCGACCGCCTATGGCAAAGGTCTGGCAAACGAAGTCGAAAAGACGCTCAAGGCCGCCGGCGTGAAAGTGCTAGCGCGAGAGCAGGGCACAAACAAGACGGTGGACTGGAAGCCGGTCCTCACGAAGCTGAAGGGCCGTGGCCCGGACGCGGTGTTCTACGGCGGAATGGATTCCACCGCCGGTCCCCTGCTCAAGCAGGGCAAGGAGCTCGGTGTCAAGGCGGTGTTCTCCTTCGGTGACGGCGCCTGCACCGACAAGATGGGTGAGTTCGCCGGCAGTGCCGCCGACGGCTTGTTGTGCTCGCAGGCGGGAATCCCGCCGCAGGCGGCTTCCAAGAAATTTCTCGATGCCTACAAGAAGCGGTTCAACGTCGAGCCGATCCTGTATTCGCCGTTTACCTATGACGCGGCGAGCCTCCTGATCGAGGCGATGAAGCAGGCCAGCTCGGCCGACCCGGCGAAATATCTGCCGGTTTTGCAGAAAATCGATTTCGCGGGCGCGACGGGCAGGATTTCTTTCGATGAAAAAGGCGACCGCAAGGACGCCGAGATGACGATCTTCACCATGAAAGGCGGAAAACTCCTGCCGATCGCGATCATCAAGAGCGGCAAGACCGTCAAGTACGAGGACTTCGTCGCGCAGGCTGCGGCACCCAAGTAGGGGATGGAACGAAGCGGTAAGCGCGTTTGAACGGAGACGCGAAAAAACGGCACCCGCGGGTGCCGTTTTTGTTGCTCCCTATCCCCAGGGAAGAATCTGGGCTGAGGGTGGGTTTCGGATAATCTCGCCGTCGCATGGACATTTTCATCCAGCAAATGATCAACGGCCTGACGCTGGGGGCGGTCTATGCCATGGTCGCGCTCGGCTATACGATGGTCTACGGCATCATCCAGCTCATCAACTTCGCGCACGGCGAAGTGGTGATGTTCGGCGCGATGGTGGCGTTCTCGGTGATCGGCGCGCTGGCGCCCTCGGGCCTGCCGCCGCTCGCGATTATGCTCGCCGCCACCGGCTGCGCGATCCCGGTGTGCATGCTGATCGGCTACGCGATGGAGCGGGCGGCGTACCGGCCGCTGCGCGGCGCGCCGCGGCTTGCGCCCCTGATCACGGCGATCGGCGTATCGATCATCCTGCAGCACGTGGCGATGATGATCTGGAGCCGCAACCCGCTCGCCTTTCCGCAGATCATCAAGGTGGAGTCCTACCCCGTCGCCGGAGCCACCATCACCAGCGTGCAGATCGCCATTCTGTCGATCTCGCTTGCGATGATGGCGGGCCTCGCGGCGCTGGTGTATCGCACGCGGCTCGGAACCGCGATGCGGGCGACCGCGCAGAACCCCCAGGTCGCGGGTCTGATGGGGATCGACGCGAACCGCATCGTCGCGCTGACTTTCGTCATCGGCGCGGCTCTCGCCGCGGTGGCCGGAGTCATGGTGGCGAGCTACTACGGCATCGCTCATTACACCATGGGGTCGCAGTTGGGCCTGAAGGCGTTCTGCGCGGCGGTGCTGGGCGGCATCGGCAACGTCCCGGGTGCCATGCTGGGCGGCGTGCTGCTCGGCGTGGTGGAAGCGCTCGGCGCCGGCTACATCGGCGATCTGACCGGCAACGTGTTCGGCTCGAATTACCAGGACGTGTTCGCGTTCATCGTGCTGATCGCGGTGCTGGTGTTCCGGCCTTCGGGGCTGCTCGGCGAGCGGGTCGGGGATAGGGCGTGAAGGAGCGAATGAGTGACTGGTGACGGCCGGAAAACGCGGCCTGCGGTGCTGTGGGCAGGCGGGACGCTTATCGCACTCGCGCTGCTTGCGCTGCCGTTTGCGCTGGCGGCTGCGGGCACGACCTGGGTGCGGATCACGAATCTCGCGATCCTGTACGTGTTCCTGTCGCTGGGCCTCAACATCGTGGTCGGTTTCGCCGGGCTGCTCGATCTCGGCTATATCGCCTTCTACGCGGTGGGCGCCTACGTCTACGCGCTGCTCGCCTCCCCGCACTTCGACATCCACTGGCCGTTCTGGGCGATCCTGCCGCTCGGCGCCGCGACCGCGGCGCTCTTCGGTGTGTTGATCGGGGCCCCCACGCTCAAGCTGCGCGGCGACTACCTCGCCATCGTGACGCTCGGCTTCGGCGAGATCGTGCGGATTTTCCTGAATAACCTGTCCCAGCCCGTCAACATCACCAACGGCCCGCAGGGGATCGCGCGCATCGATCCGTTCCGGCTCGGCGGCATCGATTTCTCGAAGTCCGAGACCTTCCTCGGCCTCGTCTTCAGCGGGCCGATCAAGTATTACTACCTGCTGCTCGCGGTGCTGCTCGCGGTGATCTTCGTCAACGTGCGGCTGCAGAACTCGCGCATCGGCCGCGCCTGGGAAGCGGTCCGCGAAGACGAGATCGCCGCGCGGGCGACGGGCATCGACACCACGCGGCTGAAGCTGCTGGCCTTCGCCATGGGGGCGAGCTTCGGCGGCGTCGCGGGCGGCATGTTCTCGGCGATCCAGGGATTCGTTTCCCCGGAGAGCTTCGTGCTGGTCGAGTCGATCATGGTGGTCTCCATGGTGGTGCTCGGCGGCATGGGGAACATCTGGGGCGTGATCCTCGGCGCGCTGTTGCTGTCCTTCGTTCCGGAGATCCTCCGGTTCACGGTCGAGCCTGCGCAAAAGCAGCTTTTCGGCCGGATGATCATCGAGCCGGAAGTGGTCCGCATGCTGATTTTCGGATTCGCGCTGGTGCTCGTCATGGCGCTTCGGCCGGGCGGCCTGTGGCCGTCCGCGGTGCGCAAGCGCGAGCTTGCGGAGCGCCGGCCGTGAGCGTGCTGCTCGAAGCGCTCGGCGTCTCGAAGCGATTCGGGGGCGTCGAGGCGCTCGCTGAAGTCAGCTTTTCGATTTCGCGCGGCGAGATCTACGGGCTTATCGGTCCGAACGGCGCCGGGAAGACCACGTTGTTCAACCTGCTCACCGGACTCTACCCGCCCGATCGCGGCCGCTTCCTGTTGGACGGGAGAGATCTCACCGGACTAAAGCCCGACAGGATTGCCGCGCGGGGTATCGGCCGGACTTTCCAGAACATCCGTCTCTTCGCCAACCTGTCCGCCCTCGAAAACGTGATGATCGGCCGGCATGTCCGCACCCGCGCGGGCGTTCTCGGCGCGGTGCTGCGCGATGCGGCGACCCGCGCCGAGGAGGCCGGCATCGAGCAGCGCGCGGCGGAGCTGCTCGATTATGCCGGCATCCGCGCCCGCGCGAACGATCCGGCGGGGAGTCTCCCCTACGGCGACCAGCGGCGCCTCGAGATCGCGCGCGCGCTCGCGACCGATGCGCAGCTGCTCGCCCTCGACGAGCCGGCGGCCGGAATGAATGCCGCGGAGACGGCGGCGCTGAGCGAGCTGCTCAAGCGCATTCGCAGGGACGGCACGACGCTGCTCCTGATCGAGCACGATATGCGCCTGGTCATGAACGTGTGCGACCGGGTGCTGGTGCTCGATTACGGGAAGCGCATCGCCGAGGGTTTGCCCGCCGAGGTTCAGCGCGACCCGAAGGTGATCGAGGCGTACCTGGGAGTCGCCGTGACGGCGCAGTCCGCATGAACCTGCTCGAAATCCGCGGTCTCGAAGTCCGCTACGGAGGCATTCGCGCGGTGAAGGGGATCGACCTCGAAATCGCCGGGGGCGAGCTCGTCTGCCTGATCGGCGCCAACGGCGCCGGGAAGTCTTCGACCCTGCGCGCGATCTCGGGCCTTGCACCGGCGGCGCCGGGGGCGATACGGTTCGACGGCGGCGACCTCGCCGGCGTCCCCGCGTTCCGGCGCTCGCGCGCGGGGCTCGTCATGGTGCCCGAGGGACGCGGCGTGTTTGCCCGGCTCAGCGTCGAGGAAAACCTCGCGATGGGCGCGTATGCGCGCGCCGACGCCGAGGCCGGGTCCGACCGCGCGCGCGTGTTCGAGCTTTTCCCCCGGCTCGCGGAGCGGCGCGGCCAGACCGCCGGCACGCTCTCCGGCGGCGAGCAACAAATGCTCGCCATCGGCCGCGCCCTGATGAGCCGGCCGAAGCTGCTCGCGCTGGATGAGCCGAGCATGGGTCTTGCCCCGATCGTGGCGCAGAAGATCCTGCAGGTGATCCGCGACATCAACCGCGCCGGCGTCACGGTGCTGCTCGTCGAGCAGAACGCCCAGGCGGCGCTCTCGCTCGCGCACCGCGCTTACGTGATGGAAAGCGGCGAGATCAGGCTCTCGGGCGATGCGCGCGCGCTTCTCGCGAATCCCCGCGTGCGCGAGGCCTACCTCGGCGAGGCCGCGGCGTGAACGCCGGATCGATGACGCGCTCGAGAGCCGAATTGCACACTGCCTGCCTTTGGGCGGCCGCGTTGCTCGCATGCTGCGGTGTCTGCCACGCGCAGGATTTTCCTTCGCGCCCGATCCGGCTGATCGTGCCGCAGGCGCCGGGCGGCGGGACCGACATCCTCGGTCGCAACGTGGCACAGAAGCTCGGCGAGCTGCTGCGCCAGGCCGTGGTGGTCGAGAACCGCGTGGGCGCAGGGTCGCTGGTGGGAACCGAGTACGTCGCCCGGGCAACCGCGGACGGCTACACGCTGCTGGTGGGCGGCATTTTCAACATCGTCATGAACAAGGCGCTGATCAATAACATCTCCCATGATCCATTGCGCGATTTCGTGCCGCTAGTCTTCACTTCGGCCTATCCGTTCGTGCTGCTCGCTCGGGCCGATCTTCCCGCCGGCAGTCTCGCCGAACTGGTGAAGTACGCGAAGGAAAGACCCGGCAAGCTCACCTACGGATCGGCGGGGATCGGAACCTTGCAGCATGTCTGGGGAAC
>DASPXL010000118.1:0-4053 GCA_035637375.1 Burkholderiales bacterium | reverse complement strand
CGACAAGGACATGCCGATCGATATCTCGAACGTGGCGCTCTTCAACCCGCAGACCAAGAAGGCCGACCGCGTCGGCTTCAAGCTGATGGAGGACGGGCGCAAGGTGCGCGTGTTCAAGTCCAACGGCGAAATGGTGGACGCCTAATCCGTAAGGATTTCGTAAACGCCCCCGTAAGGATTTCGTAAAACCCCGCTATGGCCCGCCTCCAAGACTATTACCGCAAGAACGTCGTGCCCGACCTGATGAAGAAGTTCGGGTACAAGACCTCGATGCGGGTGCCGCGCATCCAGAAGATCACGCTCAACATGGGCGTCGGCGAGACGACGACGGACAAGAAGATCCTGGACAACGCCGTCGCGGACCTCAGCAAGATCGCCGGCCAGAAGCCCGTGGTCACGAAAGCGAAGAAGTCGATCGCGGTTTTCAAGATCCGGAAGGATTTTCCGGTCGGCTGCATGGTGACCCTGCGCGGCACGCGCATGTATGAATTCCTCGACCGCCTGGTCACCGTCGCGATTCCGCGCATCCGCGACTTCCGCGGCATCTCGAACCGCGCGTTCGACGGCCGCGGCAACTACAACCTCGGCGTCAAGGAACAGATCATCTTCCCGGAGATCGAGTACGACAAGATCGACACCCTGCGGGGGCTCAACATCAGCATCACCACCACGGCGAAGACCGACGACGAAGCGCGCGCGCTGCTCGCGGCCTTCCGCTTTCCATTCAAGACCTGAAGGACTGCCATGGCCAAGCTCGCCCTCATCAATCGCGAAGCAAAGCGCCGCAAGACGGTGGCGAAGTTCGCCGCCAGGCGCGCCGCGATCCTCGCCCTCATCAACGATTCCAGGCGCTCCGACGAGGACCGCCAGGTGGCGCGCGAGAAGCTCCAGCAGCTGCCGAGGAACGCGTCGCCCGTGCGCCTGCGCAATCGCTGCAGGCTGACCGGCCGGCCGCGCGGGGTCTTTCGCAAGTTCGGACTGGGACGCAACAAGCTGCGCGAGATCGCGCTGCGCGGTGAGATCCCGGGACTGATCAAGGCGAGCTGGTAGAAGGAGGTTCCTCGCATGAGCATGACCGATCCCATCGCCGATATGCTGACCCGCATCCGCAACGCCCAGGCGGTCGGCAAGACCGCGGTCGGCATTCCGTCTTCCAAAGTCAAGGTTTCGATCGCCCAGGTGCTCAAGGACGAGGGTTACATCGAAGGCTTCGCCGTCCGCGAAAAGGAAGGCAAGGCGGAGCTCGAGATCGGCCTCAAGTACTACGCGGGGCAGCCGGTGATCGAGAAAATCGAGCGCGTATCGCGCCCGGGCTTGCGCATCTACAGAGGGCGCGATGACTTGCCGAAGGTCATGAACGGCCTCGGCGTCGCCATCGTTTCTACCTCCAAGGGCGTCATGACCGATCGCAAGGCCCGCGCCACCGGTGTCGGCGGCGAAGTGCTTTGCATCGTCGCCTAGGAGAGGGCCGTGTCGCGAATCGCAAAATATCCCGTGACCCTCCCGAAGGGCGTCGAGGCGAGCCTTGCGGCCGAAGCGCTCTCCATCAAAGGACCGCTCGGAACCCTGTCGCAGCGGCTGCGCAGCGACGTCAAGATCGACAAGGACGGGGACAAGCTGTTGTTCAAGGCGCTCGACGATTCGGACGAGGCGAACGCCATGTCGGGGACCCTGCGGGCGCTCGCCGCCAACATGGTTCTCGGAGTGACCAAGGGCTTCGAGAAGCGGCTCACGCTGGTCGGGGTCGGCTATCGCGCCCAGGCGCAAGGGGACAAGCTCAACCTCACGCTCGGCTTCTCGCATCCGGTGGTGCACCCGATGCCCAAAGGAATCAAAGTCGAGACTCCCACGCAGACCGAGATCGTGATCAAGGGATTGGACAAGCAGCTCGTCGGGCAGGTCGCAGCCGAAGTGCGCGCTTACCGCTCGCCCGAGCCTTACAAGGGCAAGGGCGTGCGCTACGCCAACGAGCGGGTGGTCTTGAAGGAAACGAAGAAGAAGTAGGAACCTACGATGATCGATAAAAAAGCGGCGAGGCTCCGGCGCGCATCGCAGACGCGCCGCAAAATCCGCGAGCTGGCCGCGGTACGGCTGGCCGTGCACCGCACCAACACCCATATCTACGCGCAGCTTTGCGCGGCGGACGGCAAGGTGCTGACATCGGCTTCCACGGTGGAGAAAGAGGTGCGCGCCAAAGTTTCGAAAGGCGGCAACAAAGCGGCCGCTGCGGCGGTAGGCAGGCGCATCGCCGAAAAGGCAAAAGGCCTGGGCATCCAGGCCGCCGCGTTCGACCGTTCGGGCTACAAGTACCACGGCAGGGTCAAAGCGCTGGCGGATGCCGCGCGCGAGGCCGGCCTCAAGCTGTAACGAGAGGAACACGATGGCGAGAATGCAACCCAGGATGCAAGGCGGCAGCGAGCGCATGGACGGCCTGAAGGAGAAGATGGTCTCGGTGAACCGCGTCACCAAGGTCGTGAAGGGCGGCCGGATCCTCGGCTTTGCCGCGCTCACCGTGGTCGGAGACGGCGACGGCGCGGTCGGCATGGGCAAAGGCAAGGCGCGCGAGGTGCCGGTGGCCGTGCAGAAGGCGCTTGAAGAGGCGCGCCGCAGGATGTTCCGCGTGACCCTGAAGAACGGCACGCTGCAGCATGCCGTCACCGGAAAGCACGGCTCCTCCAAAGTGATCATGCTGCCCGCGCATGAAGGCACCGGGATCATCGCCGGAGGTCCCATGCGCGCGGTATTCGAGGTGATGGGCGTCACCAACGTGCTCGCCAAGTGCATCGGCTCGACCAATCCCTACAACGTGGTGCGGGCGACGCTGGACGGCCTGAAGAAAATGAATACCCCCGCGCAGATCGCGGCCAAGCGCGGCAAATCGATCGAAGAGATCACCGCCTGAACACGCACATGGCAGACAAGAAAATCCGCGTGACGCTCGTCAAGAGCACCAACGGTTGTAAGGCGGCGCATCGCGCCACGGTGCGCGGCCTGGGATTGCGGCGGATGCATCAGACCGTCGAGCTCAAGGACACGCCGCAGGTGCGCGGCATGATCAACAGCGTGATTTACCTGGTGCGCTTCGAGGGATAAATGGAACTCAATACGCTGAAACCCGCCCCCGGCTCCAAGCGCGCGCGCAAGCGAGTCTGCCGCGGCATCGGCTCGGGGACGGGCAAAACGGGAGGCCGCGGGCACAAAGGCCAGAGGGCGCGCTCGGGCGGCTTTCACAAAGTCGGATTCGAGGGCGGCCAGATGCCGCTGCAGCGCCGGCTGCCCAAACGCGGCTTCAACTCGCCGACCCGGGAGGACACCGCCGAAGTGCGGCTTTCGGACCTCGAGCGCCTCAGGGCCGAGAAAATCGACCTCGCCGCGCTGAAAGAGGCGGGCGTGGTGCCGGCTTTTTCAAACGCAGCCAAGGTGATCGTCTCGGGCAAGCTCACGCGCAAGGTGGCCCTCGCCGGAATCGCGGTGAGCAAGGGCGCGCGCGCCGCGATCGAAGCGGCGGGCGGCAGCACCGACGCGCCCGTTCCTCAGCCCAAGCCGAAGCCCGAGCCGAAATGGGTTGCTGCGCCCCAGCCCGAGGCCCAGGCGAAACCGGGCAAGGACGAGGCCAAGGCCAAGGCCAAGGCGGACAAGAGCGAGGCCAAAGCCAAGGGTGAAGCCAAGAAGGCCGAAGCCCGGCCGGACGCGAAACCCGAGGGCAAAAAGGGAAAGAAAGGCGAGTAGCGTTCGATGGCCACGCAGATCCCTCAGCTCGGCAAGACCGGCAAGTACGGCGACCTGAAGAAGCGGCTGCTCTTTCTGCTCGGAGCCTTGGTCGTTTTCCGCATCGGCGCGCATATCCCGGTTCCGGGAATCGATCCGATCCGGCTCGCCGAGCTTTTCCAGTCGCAGCAAGGCGGGATCCTGGGTCTGTTCAACATGTTCTCGGGCGGAGCGCTCTCGCGCTTCACGATTTTCGCGCTCGGCATCATGCCCTACATCTCGTCCTCGATCATCATGCAGCTCATGACCGCGGTGTCCCCGCAGCTCGAGCAGCTGAAAAAAGAG
>DASPXL010000117.1:0-4965 GCA_035637375.1 Burkholderiales bacterium | reverse complement strand
TTTATCGCGACCAACCTCGCGGTGGTGGTGCTGCTCACGATCGTCCTGAGCGCGCTCGGAGTAGACCGGTTCTTGACGGAAAACGGACTCGACCTCCAGATGCTGCTCGCTTTCTCGCTGATCGTCGGCTTCTCCGGCTCGGTCTTCTCGCTGCTGATTTCCAAGCCCATGGCGAAATGGTCTACCGGCGCGCGCGTGATCGAACAGCCGCAGGGCGCGCACGAGCAATGGCTCGTGGCCACGGTGCGGCGCCTCGCCGACAAGGCGAACATCGGCATGCCCGAAGTCGCCGTCTTCGAAGGCGCGCCCAACGCCTTCGCCACGGGCGCCTTCAAGAACTCGGCGCTGGTCGCGGTCTCGACCGGCCTGCTGGAATCCATGAACCGGGAAGAAATCGAAGCGGTGCTCGGCCACGAGATCAGCCACGTCGCCAACGGCGACATGGTCACGCTCACCCTTATCCAGGGCGTGGTCAATACCTTCGTGGTATTCCTCGCGCGCGTCGTCGGCTTCGCCGTGGACCGCGTCGTATTTCGCACCGAGCGCGGCATCGGGCCGGGATACTATGTTACGGTGATCGTGTGCCAGATCGTGTTCAGCATTCTCGCCTCGATGATCGTCATGTGGTTTTCGCGCCGGCGCGAGTTCCGCGCCGACGCCGGCTCGGCGCGGCTGCTCGGCACGCCGCGGCCGATGATAGGCGCGCTCATGCGCCTGGGCGGCATGCAGCCGGGCTCGCTGCCGCAATCGATGGCCGCATCGGGCATCAGCGGCGCGCCGGGATGGATGGCGCTCTTCTCCAGCCACCCGCCGATCGAGGAACGCATCCGGGCCCTGCAGATCAGCGCGTAAGCCTCACCGCTTCGCAGGAGTATAAAAAAGGGCACGGAGTCGCCTCCGTGCCCTTCATTATTTTGCGGTGAAAGACGCGGGATTACCTATGCCAGCGCGTAGCGGCCGTCTTTTTCCCGTGTCAGGCGCCCGGCCGCGCGCAGCGCATCGAGCGCGAGCACCACTTCGCGTCCGTCGCGGCTGGCAAGCGCCGCCATCAGCTCCTCGAACCTCTTCGGGCCGTCGGCAAGGGCCGC
The DNA here is from genome assembly GCA_035637375.1 of Burkholderiales bacterium. Classification (GTDB taxonomy): domain Bacteria; phylum Pseudomonadota; class Gammaproteobacteria; order Burkholderiales; family SG8-39; genus VBDM01. The sequence continues at coordinate 3,877 of DASPXL010000117.1, read as the reverse complement.
TTCGACGGAAGGGAATCGCTTGCCCTCAAAACGCGGCGGCTCAGGGATGGTAGATTCGATTCCGCGCGCCTCTCCCACTGGCAGAGTCAGATCGAAACCCGCTTTCGCCCCGGTCCTCGCGCCCGAGAGCGAGGGGTCGAGCGGCAGCGTGCGGAATCCCGATTGCACGACGAGGTCGCGGTCGGCCTGGAAGCGCGTCGCGAGCGCCCAGTCCATCTGCTCGTCCGAAAAAATGTCGACTTCCGGATCGACGACGAACACGTGCTTGACGTTGGCGAGGCAGCCGAAGGCCGCGGCGATGGCGTTCCGCGCCTCGCCCGGCACGCGCTGTCGCATCGCGATGCGCAGCGTGTACATGCCTCCGCTCGAGGGCGTCGCATACACCGACACGACCTCGCGCACGGCCGTCTCGAGCGCGCGCCAGACCATCACCTCGGTGCGAAGGGCGTTCAGCTGCGCGGTATCGGTGCGGCCGAGACTGCGGCCGCCGATGGTCGCGGTCTGGAAGAGCGCGTCCCGGCGCCGCGTAATCGCGGCGAGATGGAACACCGGGTTCTGCTTCACCGCGCCGTAGTAGCCGAGGAACTCGCCGTAGGGGCCTTCGGCCTCGACGTGCCCGCGCTCATCCAGGTGGCCCTCCAGCACCCACTCCGCATCGGCCGGCACGCGGATGTCGCAGCTCACGCACTTCACCACCGCGAGCGGCGCATCGCGCAGGCTTGCGACGAGGCCCAGCTCGTCCACCGGCAGGCGCATCACGGCGGCGACGAAGTCGGCGGGGTGGGCGCCGACGACGAAGGCGACCGGCAGCCGTTCACCGCGCTCCACAGCCGCTTCGTACAAAGCGCGCAGGTCGGAGGGCGAATTGATGTCGATCCCGGCTTCTCTTCGGCCGCGCAGCATCAGGCGGCGCACGCCGACGTTGGTCCAGCCGTTCGAGGGATCGACGACGAAATCGATCGAGGCTGAGATGTACGGCGCGCCGTCGAAGCCGTGCTGGAGGTTGACGGGCAGCATCGTCAGATCGGCCTTGTCGCCCGTGAGCACGACTTCCTGCGCCGGCGCCGCCTCGCGCGGCACCTCGACGACCTGCGGGGCCGTGCGCAGGCGGCGAAGCACTTCGGCGAGCAGTTTGTCGGGTGTGGCGCCGAAAGCCCGTGCAAGACGCGCCCGGCCGCCCATGACGTTGCCGGCGAGCTGCGCGCCTTCCTTGCCGACGCGCTCGAAGAGCACCGCCTTGGCATTGCCTTCGAGCGCCAGGGCGACCTCCGCCAGCTCCGCGGTTCCCGCGTGCACCTCGAGCTCGCCCGTCTGCCGCAATTCCTCTACAAATCGGCGCAGCCTGAACCGCTCGAGGTCGATCCCCGTCTCGCGCGCGCTCGCCTTCACCGCTCCAACTCCTCCTTGCCAAATCAACGGCGTATCGTACCACCCCGGCGCGCGCGGCAATCGCGTTGCGCCTGCCTTGCGCGAGGTCTACACTATTTTCACAAAATCGACAGGTCCGGTTCCCGCGAGGCCGCACATCCAAACAAAGGAGGCTTCATGGCAAGCATCAAATTCACAGTCGACGGCAAGGCGGTGACGGTCAACGCCGACCCGAACATGCCGCTCCTCTACGCCCTGCGCAACGATCTCAAGATGACCAACCCGCATTTCGGCTGCGGGCTCGCGCAATGCGGCGCCTGCACCGTGCACCTGGACGGCGAGCCGGTGCGCTCCTGCGTGATGCCGCTCTCGGTGGTGGCGGGCAAGAAGGTGACGACGCTGAAAGGGCTCGGAACGCCCCAGAAGCCGCATCCGCTGCAGGCGGCGTACGTCGAGGAGCAGGTGCCGCAGTGCGGCTACTGCATCAACGGCTGGATCATGACCGCGGCGGCGTTCCTCAAGAAAAACCCGAAAGCGACCGACGGCGAGATCCGCGAGGCGCTCGCCGGCCTCAAGTGCCGTTGTGCCACGCACGTGGCCATCCTGCGCGCGATCAAGCGCGCCCAAACGCAAATGGCCTAGGAGAATGACATGAACGCACGCATCGATCCGTCACTTTCCCGCCGCGAATTCCTGAAGGCCTCCGGCGCTCTCATCGTCTCCGCGGCCGGACCCGCGTTCATCGGCGAGGCGCTCGCGCAGGGAGCCGGCGTAAAGCCGCCGCTATTGCCCACCGAGCTCGATTCCTGGGTCGCCATCCTGCCCGACGGCCGCGTCACCGCCTTCTTCGGCAAAATGGACATGGGCCAGTCGCTCGACATCGCGATCGCGCAGATCGTCGCCGACGAGCTGGATGTCGCCGTCGACAAGGTCGACGTCGTCATGGGCGACACGGCGCTCACCTGCAACCAGGGGGGAGCCTCCGGCAGCACCGGCATCCAGACGGGCGCGAGGCCGTTGCGCAGCGCGGCCGCCGAAGCTCGCCGGCTGCTGGTGCAATCCGCTTCGCAGAAACTCGGACTTCCGGTCGAGCAGTTGCGTGTCGACGACGGCGTGGTCAGTGCCGTTTCCGATCCCGCGAAGAAAGCGAGCTATGCCGAGCTGATCGGCGGCCGCCATTTCAACCGCAAGGTCGAATGGAACAAGCAGACCGGCAACGCCATGGACATCAAGGTGGAGGCGAAACCCAAGTCCCCATCCGAGTACAGAGTCGTCGGAAAATCCTTCACCCGCCGCGATCTGCCGGGCAAGATCTACCGCACCGACAAGTACGTGACCGATATCTCTCTCCCGAAGATGCTTCACGCCCGGGTGATCCGGTGCTCGCGCGCCGCCTGCACCGTGGGCGGAGTCGATGAGGGCTCGATCCGAGCGGTCAAGGGCGCGCGCGTGGTCCGCGAAAAGGATTTCGTCGCGGTGGTGGCCGATCACGAGTGGGACGCGGTGCGCGCCTCGCGCATGCTCAAGATCTCGTGGAACGAGGCGAAGAAGAATCCCTTCCCGCCGATGGCGGAGCTCTACGACCACATCCGCAAGGCGCCCGTGGTGAAGCGCGAAGACCCGGTGAAGAAAGGCGACGTGGACGGCGTGTTCAAGACCGCCGCGCGCGTCGTTGAAGCCGAGTACGAGTGGCCGTTCCAGTCGCACGCGAGCATGGGGCCCGCCTGCGCGGTCGCCGACGTGCGCGCGGAGGACGTCACCGTCTGGACCGGCTCGCAAAAGCCGCACTTCGTGCAGACCGGGGTGGCGCGGCTGCTCGGTGTTCCGCCGGAAAAGGTGCGCGCCATCTGGGTGGCGGGGCCCGGCTCCTACGGGCGCAACGACGCCGGCGACGCGGCGCTCGATGCGGCGCTGCTCTCCAAGCTCACCGGGCGCCCCGTGCGGGTGCAGGGCATGCGCAGCGACGGGATCGCCTGGGATCCGAAGGGCCCGGCGTCGGTGCACCGCGGCCGCGCCGCGCTCGATGCCTCGGGCAAGGTGATCGGCTACGAGTTCATCTCCAAGGGCTTCTCGCGCAGGAACATCGACACGAACGAATCGGATCCGCGCGACAGCCTCGCCGGCATGTCGATCGGCCTGCCGCCCAAACCGAGCATCGACTTCGGCGTGCCCGCCGAAGCCTACGGCTTCGACAACAAGCTGCTCGCCTGGGAAGTGATCCCGCCGCTCCTTGATGCCAGCTCGCCGCTCAGAAGCTCGCACCTGCGCGATCCGGTCGGACCGCAGATCCAGTTCGGCAGCGAGCAGTTCATCGACGAGCTGGCGGTCGCCGCGGGCGAAGACCCGGTCGCGTTCCGGCTGAAATACATCACCGCGCCGCGCGACGCGGCGGTCATCAAGGCGGCCGCCGAAAAGGCCGGCTGGCAGCCGCGGCAGGCGCCGCGCGCCACCCGCTCAGGCGACATCTTGTCCGGCCGCGGCATCGCCTACGCGCAGCGCAACGGCACCA
>DASPXL010000116.1:0-6637 GCA_035637375.1 Burkholderiales bacterium | reverse complement strand
TTGCGAGCCGAATGATCGAATCCCCTGAGCTCGTCGCTGCGCTGGAGACAAGCATCTCGGATGCGGCCGGACCATTCCGGCTTGAGCGCGCCACACCGGCCGCGGGAGGCTGCATCCATCGCTCTTACGTCCTCGAAGGCGGTGGGCGAAAATTTTTCTCGAAGATCAACGAGCGTTCGCAATCGGACAGCTTCGCCGCCGAGGCCGACGGCCTCGCGGCGCTCGCCGCGGCGGGCGTACGGGTCCCGGCACCGCTCGGTCGGGGAGAAACGCGGAAGGACGCCTTTCTGGTGCTCGAGTACCTCGAACTGCACGGAAACGGCGACTACTCCGCGCTTGGCCGTGCGCTTGCCGCGGTGCATTCGGTCCAGCGCGAGGATTACGGTTGGCACCGGGACAACTACATCGGAGCGACGCCCCAGCTCAACCGGCGATCGTCGTCCTGGACCGATTTCTGGCGCGAAGCGCGCTTGATGCCGCAACTCGAGCTGGCGAGAAAAAACGGTCTTGGAAAGGCACTTTCGAGAAAAGGAGAGCAGCTCGCGGCGGCGCTGCCGCAACTGCTTGCCGGACACGCCCCGTCGGCGTCGCTTCTGCACGGCGATCTGTGGAGCGGCAACGCCGGCTTTCTTGCGCAGGGTGCTCCGGTGCTTTTCGATCCCGCCGTCTACCGCGGAGACCGTGAAGCGGATATCTCCATGACCGAGCTATTCGGAGGATTTCCCCGGGCTTTCTATTCGGCCTATCGGGAAGTTACACCGCTCGATCAAAACTACACAGTCAGGAAGATCCTCTACAACCTGTACCACGTGCTCAACCACGCGAATCTCTTCGGCGGCGGCTATGCCGCCCAAGCGGAGCGCATGATCGAGCGCCTGCTCGCGGAAGTGCGATAGACGGCTAGGAGGTGGTTTTTTCGCCGGCGAGAAGCTTGTGCAATTCTCCGGACTGATACATCTCGCGCATGATGTCGGAGCCGCCCACGAACTCGCCGTTGACGTAGAGCTGGGGAATCGTCGGCCAGTTCGCGTATTCCTTGATGCCCTGGCGGATTTCCGGCTCCTCGAGCACGTTGACCGTGAATATTTGCTCGACCCCGCAAGCCTTGAGGATCTGCACCGCGTTGGCGGAGAAGCCGCACTGCGGAAACTGCGGGGTTCCCTTCATATAAAGCACGACCGGATGACCGGTCACTTGCTGCTTGATGCGCTCTTGCGCGTTCATGTCTGTCCTCGAAATATCCTATATATTCTGTCAAGTATTTTACAGGCCGCTATCAGCCCGGTCAATCGGGCCTGCGACCCGCGCACACGCGCGGGACCCGGGCGAGATCGTCGAAGTCTTCGACATCCGCGTAACCGAACTCTCCAAATAGCTCGGCGCAGCGATCCTTTTGATCGTATCCATGCTCCAGCAACAGCCAGCCCCCCGGCCGGAGGCGAGTTCGCGCGCGCTCGGCGATTTTGCGGATGCACGCGAGCCCATCCTCGCCGGCGACGAGGGCAAGCGGCGGCTCGAAGCGCAAGTCGCCCTGCTCAAGGTGCGCGTCCCCCGGGGCGACGTACGGCGGGTTGGACACAATCAGATCAAACTGCTCCGGTCCGAGCGCCTCGAACCAGTCGCTGTGCACCAAGTCGATTGCGGCCCCGTGCTCGCGCGCGTTCCGGCGCGCGACGGCGAGGGCCGCTTCTGAAATATCGGTTGCGATGATTTTCAGCCCGGGCCGCTCTTTGGCGAGGGCGAGCGCAACCGCACCGCTACCCGTTCCGAGCTCCAGCACGCGGGCCGAGGCTCGAGGAACGCGCTCGAGCGCAAGCTCGACGAGGAGCTCGGTTTCAGGGCGCGGGATCAGGACATCCGGGGTGACGCGCAGGGTGACGCCGTAGAACTCGCGCCGGCCCGTGATGTATGGAACGGGCACACCGGCGCGCCGCTGCGCGAACCAGTCCCGCGCCGAGCGCACCTTGGACGAATCGATCGCCTCGTCGGCGTGGGCGATGAGGTGGGCGCGCTCGCGGCCGAGGAGGGTGCGAAGCAGCAGCTCGGCTTCGGACCGCGGCAGCCCGGACTCGCGCAGCAGGCTGCCGATTGTCACGCCGGTTTCGACTGCGTTCACTCCGGGACCTTATTGCTCTTCGGCGAACGCGGCCAGCTGCTCGGTCTGGTGCTCGGCGAGCAGCGCCTGCGTCAGCTGGGAAAGATCACCGTCCATGATGTCGTTGATCTTGTACAGCGTAAGGCCGATCCGGTGGTCGGTGACTCTCCCTTGCGGAAAATTGTACGTGCGGATGCGCTCGGAACGGTCGCCCGAGCCGATCAAGGATTTGCGCGTGGCGGCCTGCTTCGCCTGCCGCTCGCGCCGCTGCTTGTCCTTGATACGCGCCGCGAGCACCGCGAGCGCCTTTTCCTTGTTCTTGTGCTGCGAGCGCGCGTCCTGGCACTCCACCACTATTCCGGTGGGAAGATGCGTAATTCGAACCGCCGAGTCGGTCTTGTTGACGTGCTGGCCGCCGGCGCCCGAGGCGCGGTAGGTGTCGATGCGAAGATCCGAGGGATTCAGTACGACGTCGCCGATTGCGCTCGCCTCGGGCAGCACCGCTACCGTGCAGGCCGACGTGTGGATGCGCCCCTGCGTCTCGGTAGCCGGCACTCTCTGGACGCGGTGGCCTCCGGACTCGAACTTGAGCTTGGAGTAGGCGCCCTGTCCGATGATCCGCGCGATGATTTCCTTGTACCCGCCGGCATCGCCCGGCGATTCCGATATCACCTCCACCTGCCAGCCCTGGCGCTCCGCGTAGCGCGAGTACATGCGGAACAGGTCGCCCGAGAAGAGCGCCGACTCGTCGCCGCCGGTCCCCGCGCGTATCTCGAGGAAGATGTTGCGCTCGTCGTTCGGATCGCGCGGCAACAGCAGCTTCTGCAGCTCCGATTCGAGCGCGGCAAGCCGCTCGCGTCCGGCCTTGATCTCGCTTTCCGCGTAGCTTCTCATCTCGGGATCGGCGAGCAGCTCCTGCGCTTCGGCGACGTGCTGCTCGGCGTCGCGATACTTGCTGAACAGCTCGACGATGGGCTCGAGCTCGGCGTGCTCGCGCGAGAGCCTGCGGAACTGCTCCATGTCGCGGGTTGCGCCTTCGGAAGACAGAAGCGCGCTGATGTCGCCGAGCCGCTGGCGGGCCTGGTCGAGCTTCGCCGCGATGCTGGTCTTCATCGGCTCGAAACCGGACGCCCGAGCTAATCGCGCGCGCGCAGGTGATACAGCCGTGCTACGAGCGCCTTGAGCGGCTCGTCGCCTTCGTCGCCCTGGTTGAGCGCCTCGGTGGGAGCGTGCATCAGTTTGTTGGTCAGGCCGTGCGAGAGCGCCTCGAGCACCGCCTTCGGATCGTCGCCCCGGGCGAGCATGCGCGCCGCGCGCTCGACCTCGCGCAAACGCGCCTCCTCGGCCGTTTCGCGCAATTGGCGGATGAGCGGCACCATCTCGCGCGTCTTCATCCAGTGCAGGAACGAGCCGACCTGGGATTCGATGATCGCCTCGGCTTGCGCGACCGCCGATTGGCGCGCGTCGATGCCCTCGCGCACCGTGGCCGCGAGGTCGTCGATGGTATACAGGAATACGTCCTCCATCCCCGCCACTTCGGCTTCGATGTCCCGGGGCACGGCGAGGTCCACCATGAACACGGGGCGGTGGCGGCGCGCGCGCACCGTGCGCTCCATCGTGCCCTTGCCGATGATCGGCAGCGAGCTCGCGGTGCAGGAGACGATGATGTCGTACTCGGGCAGCCGCTCGGGCAGGTCGCGCAGCTCGAACGACTCGGCGTTGAAGCGGCGCGCGAGCGACTCGGCGCGCTCGAGCGTGCGGCTCGCCACCGCGATGCCGCGCGGCTGCTGCGCGGCAAAGTGGGTGGCGGCAAGCTCGATCATCTCGCCCGCGCCGATCAAGAGCACTTTCTGCTCGGCGAGGCTGGGGAAAATGCGCGCCGCGAGCTTGACCGCCGCGGCGGCCATCGAGACGACATTTGCGCCGATTCCGGTGTTGCTGCGCACTTCCTTCGCCACCGCGAAGGAGCGCTGGAACAACTTGTTGAGCAGCGTTCCGAGCGTGCCGGCGGATTCGGCGACGCGGGCCGCTTCCTTCATCTGGCCCAGGATCTGCGGCTCGCCGACCACCATCGAATCGAGTCCCGAGGCGACGCGGAACGCGTGCCGCACGGCTTCGGCCTGCGGAAGCGTGTACACGTAGGGTTTCAGCTCCCGCGGTTGGACACGGTGATAGCCCGCGAGCCACTCGAGCGCCGCCTGCGGCTCGCCCAGCGCGCAGTAAAGCTCGGTGCGATTGCAGGTGGAGAGGATCGCGGCTTCCTTGACCGGCTCGTGGGCGGTCAGCTCCGAAAGCGCAGAACGCAGGCGCTCGGCGTCGAACGCCACCCGCTCGCGGATCGCGAGCGGAGCGGTATGGTGATTCAAACCGAGCGTGAAAAGCTGCATGGGCGCGGGTCCGTGAGAGGCTTGTCATTATAGCCCAGCCGATTCAGCGCCTTGTGTAGTATCCGAGGGGAATTTGATGAAAATCAAAGCGCCGGCTTGCCGCTACGAAAGCGCTTCGCCGCTTCCTGGACGAGACTCAGATCGGCGTACTTCTTTACGTCGATACTAGCCTTGAGGAAGCCGAGTTCCCGCTGCAACCTGATGTTCGCCTGCAATGCCTTGAGATTCGGGAGGAGGTTAGGATCGCGGTAATAGTCCCCGTTCCGACCGCCTTTCACGAACATCCATTTCTCCAACGACTGGGGCGGCCGCTTGCTCACTCTCGCCGCGATCTCGATCGCTTCTTTGCGGTTCCTGGGCTCGGTCCACCATCGCGTCGCCCGCAGTGCGTCTTCCATGAAATCCACGAGAGCGGCGCGGTTCTTCTTGATGAAATCTTCGCGCACGACCCAGACGATCATCTGGGTGCGGCCGACAACCTGCTTCTGCGTGAATAACACCCGCGCCGCGCGGCGCAACTCCGGATCGAGCGAAAACGGCACCACCCCGGGGATGAGTTCGACCTTCTTCTCCAGGAGCATGGCCTTCATGTTCGGGAGAGCCGCCTCGACGAAGATGACGTCCTTTTTTTCGTCGAGCCTGTTTTTCCTAAGCGCGGCGCGAATCACGATGTCGACAGTGCTGCCGGGCGCGTTGGTGGCGAGCACCTTGCCTTTGAGCCCCCGGATCGACCTGACCGGACCGTTCCTCAGAACGAAAAATTCGTCGCTGTAGTACCCCTCGACGCCGCCCTGGAACTCGTCGGCGATGACCCGCAGATCGTCCATCCCGGAGCTCTGCACCGCCAGCGCGAACGAGGAGAATGCGAGGTCGGCGATCTCGAGCTCGCCATTGGCCATCGCGGTGATCATGGGCGGCGCGCCCTGGAAGCGCACCGCCTCGAAGGTATACGACTTGCCCATGTGCCGCGCGAGGCCGGGCCTCTCGAACAGGATGGAGGCGCGGTTCGCGACCGGCGTCACCCATGCGACGCGGATTTTCACCGGCTCGGCGCGGGTAATGCCCGCTGAGAACGCAAGCGCGAGGGCGAAAGCCCCCGATAGGAATTTCAACGAACGCATCTGCCCTCCCCTCGGGTGGATTTTGCCTCGCTGCGCCCGGCGAATCAATGGTATTCAAGGGCGGAAATCGAGTACTGGCCTAAGTCGCGCTTCGCTTGACTTGCTTTGCTCGGCGACTGCATGATTTGCCGCCAAGGAGGACTCATGTTCAAACCGCTTCTGAAAGTCGTCGTCGTATTGGTCTTTGCCTGCGGGACATCGTCCGCCTCAGCGAACGACTCCCGCGCGCAGACCCTGCTTGCCGCAATTGCCAAGGCGCGCGTCATCGACCTCTCGCACGCTTGGGACTCGAAGTCCCCTATCGCGTCGGTGAATCCGCCGTTCTCGATGGCGCTGGCCGCAACGCACGGCAAGACCCGCGGCATGTTCAAGGACGGCGACCAGCTCTCCTTTGCGGCCGAAAAGATGGAATGGAGCGGCCAGCACGGCGCACCCTCGATCGACGCCATCGGCCATATCGGGCGCGACGGCAAGCTATACGGCGGCGTGGACGCCGCCGCGGCGACGAGCGATCCGGCGGGCATCGGCGCAAGCGGCGTCGGCGCCCATCTCGCCATCGATCAGTATCCGGCCGAGCTGCTGGTGAACCGCGGCATCCTGCTCGATGTCGCGACGACGGTCCAGAAGAACGCCGCTCCGCTCCCGCCGGACTTCGAGATCATGGCCAAGCACCTGCAAGATGCGGCCCGGCGCGAGCGCGTAACGCTGCGCAAAGGCGACACGGTGCTCATCCGCACCGGCTGGGGCCAGTACTTCAAGGGCGACCCCGCGAAGTACGCCGGCGAGGCGTCGCCCGGACTCGGGCTGGACGGCGCGAACTATCTGATCAAGACCGGGGCGCGCGTCGTCGGCAACGACACGCTCACCTTCGAAAAGCGACCGCCCGTCGTGAAGGAGCCGAAGTTTCAGGTGTTCCCCGTGCACATGCGGCTCATTGCCGACTCGGGCATCTACATCATCGAGAACCTGGACCTGGAGGCGCTCGCGAAAGCAGAAGCCTACGAGTTTCCGGTGGTCGTGCCGCCGCTCAAAGT
>DASPXL010000115.1:0-5284 GCA_035637375.1 Burkholderiales bacterium | reverse complement strand
GCGCACCTGTTTCTTTCGGCGAATCCCGTCGACGTGCGCAAGGCCCTCGACGTGGGGCACGCCGCCGCGACCATCCTGCCTTCCAACGTCGGGCAGAACGTCGAGGCGACCGAGGAGCTGCGCATTGCGTTCGACGGCGACGCGGTGCTGTTCTCCGACGAGGCGGAGCGCGTCTACAAGCGCGAGGGCCTCGAAGCCTTCACCGCGAGCGAAGTCACCGCCGCCAAGGAGCCTTTGTCCGGCGGGCCTTTCAAGAGTTTTCTTGCGGCGCTGCACCGCATCCAGTCGGAATACCCGGCCGATCGCGCGCCGATCCGGACCGCCCTGGTGACCGCGCGCAGCGCGCCCGCGCACGAGCGCGTGGTGCGCACGCTGCGCGCCTGGAACATCCGCATCGACGAAGCCCTCTTTCTGGGCGGGCTGGACAAGGGCCCGTTCCTGAAGGCTTTCGGCGCGGACATCTTTTTCGACGACCAGCGCGGCCACTGCGAGTCGGCGAGCCGGCACGTCGCGACCGGGCACGTGCCGTTCGGCGTGGCCAACGAATAGGAGCGCGCATGAAAGTCCTCAAATACGTGTTGCTCGCAGTCGGCGGCGTCGTGGCGCTCGTCCTGCTCGCCCTCGCCGTTGTCGTCGCTACTTTTAATCCCAACAAGTACAAGCCCGAGCTCGCCGCGGCGGTGAAGAATAAGACCGGGCGCACGCTTGCGATCGAAGGCAATCTCGGCTTGACGGTGTTTCCGAGCATCGGCATTACGGTCGGAAAAACGTCCTTGTCCGAGCCCGACAGCAGCAGGATCTTCGCCCGCATCGACGAAGCCAGAATGTCGCTCGCGCTCCTGCCGCTGTTTTCCAGGAAGGTGGTGGTCGATCGCGTCGCGCTTTCGGGGCTGACCGCGGATCTGGTCAAGCACAAGGACGGAAGGACCAATTTCGACGACCTGTTGAGCGCACCCGGGGAGGCGGCAGCTCCCCCGCCCCGGTCCAAGCCGGCGCCCAAGCCGGCGCCACAGGCGGGAGCGGTGCGCCTGGACATCGCCGGAATCGACATTCGCTCGAGCGCCGTCGGCTGGCGCGACGAGACGAGCGGCACCCGGCTCAAAGCGAGCCTCGCCGAGTTCAAGACCGGGCGCATCGCGAGCGGCGTGCCGGGAAAACTTTCGCTCGCAGCGAAGATCGAGGGAACGAAGCCGCGCGTCGACCTCCAGATCAAGCTCGCGAGCGGCTACCGCCTCGATTTCGAGAAGCAGAAATTCGCCTTGTCAGGGATCGACCTCAAGTTGTCGGACGAGAGTGCGGGAGCGAAGGCTTCCGGGACCTCGCTCAAAGGCGATGCGGAGATCGATCTTGCGCCGCAGTCGATCCGGTTCGATCTCGCGCTCGACCGCCTCGACGTCGACCGGTACCTGGGGACGGGGAAGGGCAAGGCATCCGCAGGCAGCGGTGCCGCGCGCGGCGCGCCCGCGGCTGCACGCGGCGCGCCGGCGGCCGCGGCGGAAGAGCCGATCGACCTCTCCCCGCTCAAAGGGCTCAACTTGAAAGGGACCCTGAAAATCGGCGCGCTCGTCGCGTCGAACGTGAAGCTGGAGAAGATCAGCGTCGGTGCGCAGGCTTCGGGCGGCCGGGTCGAGATCAGCCCGCTCGCCGCGAGCCTCTATCAGGGAAACCTCACCGGCAACGCAAGCGTGAACGCCAACACCAATCGGCTCGCGCTCAAAGCCGAGCTCACAGGCGTTGCGATCGGGCCGCTGCTGAAGGACGCGCTCGACAACGACATGCTCGAGGGCAAGGGCAACGTCGCGCTCGATGTCCAGACAGGCGGGAATACCGTCGGGGCGCTCAGGAAAGCGCTCGCCGGGAACGCCAAGCTGAGCCTGAAGGACGGGGCGCTCAAGGGAATCAATCTCGAAGACGTGATCCGCAAGGTCAAGAGGCAGTCGGCGCAGTCATCGCAGCGCACCGATCTCTCGGAGCTCACCGCCAGCTTCGTCATCAAGAACGGCGTCGCGCACAACGACGACCTCTCGGCGAAGTCGCCGCTGCTGCGCCTCTCGGGTGCGGGCGACGTCGACGTCGGAGGGGGAACGATCGACTACCTCGCCAAGGCGTCGGTGGTCGCTTCCTCGACCGGCCAGGGCGGCAAGGACCTCGCCGACCTGAACGGCATCACGGTTCCGGTGAGGATCAGCGGTCCGCTCCAGGACCCGCAGATTCGGCCCGACCTCAAGGCCGCCGCTGGCAGCGCGGTGAAGCAGCAGGCCCAAAAGGCCGAGGAGAAGCTGAAGGAGCGGGTGCAGGACAGGCTCAAGGGCCTTCTCGGGCGGTGAGCACGCTTGCGGGCCGGCTCGTCCGCTGGCAGGCCCGGCACGGGCGCCGGGACCTGCCGTGGCAGCGTACGCGCGATCCGTATCGCATCTGGCTCTCGGAAGTGATGCTGCAGCAGACGCAGGTCGCGACGGTCATCCCTTACTACGAGCGCTTTCTCGCGCGTTTCCCGGACGTCGAATCGCTCGCCGGCGCCGAGCTCGACGATGTGCTCGCGCTGTGGAGCGGACTGGGCTATTACTCGCGGGCCCGCAACCTGCACGCCGCGGCGCAAGTCCTGGTCGAATCGCGCCGCGGCCGGTTTCCGCGCACGCGCGAGGGGCTTGCGCTGCTCCCCGGGCTGGGGCGTTCCACGGCGGCCGCGATCGCGGTGTTCGCCTTCGGCGAGCGCGAAGCCATCCTCGACGGCAACGTCAAGCGGGTGCTCGCGCGCCATTTCGCGGTGCGCGGCTATCCGGGCGAGAAGCGGATCGAAGATCGCTTGTGGAAGCTCGCCGAGTCGCAGCTTCCGCGCAAAAACATCGAGCGCTACACGCAGGCGCTGATGGACCTGGGCTCGGGCCTGTGCACCCGCACGCGGCCCGCCTGCGCGAGCTGTCCCCTGAAGGCGACTTGCAAGGCGCGTGCGCGGGGCAAAGTGAAGGCGTATCCCCAACCGCGGCCGCGCAGAACGCTTCCCGAGAGGAAGACCTCGATGCTGCTGCTTCTGCGCGAGGGCGAAGTGCTTCTGGAAAAGCGCCCGCCGGTGGGCCTTTGGGGAGGCTTGTGGTGCCTGCCGGAGATGCCTTCGGGCGCCGATCCGCGCGATTATTGCGGCCGTCGTTTCGGAGCGAAGCTTGCGAGCGCCAGGCGCCTGCCGCTTGTGCGGCACGGTTTCACCCATTTCACTTTGCATATCACGCCTGTGGTTTGTCACCTGGACATGCCGGCGCGCTGCGTCTCGGAGCCGGGGCAGGTCTGGCTGCCTCTTGAAGAAGCGCCGCAGGCTGCCATCCCGGCGCCGGTGAGGAAACTGCTCGCCGCGTTGCCCGGCGGTTAGGCCGCGGCGATGCCGCGGCTTTCCAGAAATCGCTGCAGGATCGACAAGCGCGTCAGGCTGTCGGTCAGCTCGAGGAGCTTTTGCTTGGCAAGAAGCGGCACCGGCAGGATCTCGGTCAGGCGGTAGCCCACCCAAGCGGCGTCGTCGAAGGCGTGCGGCTCGGCGAAAACGGGCTTGCCCTGGTCGGCGACGACCATTTCCAGGAGCCGAGCGCAGGAGGCGAACTTCTCGGGAACCGCGACGCTCGCCTCCGGAGGGATCAGCTCGACATCGGCCGAAATCAGGCCTTGCGTGCTGGTCTCCCGCTCAAGGATGCGAAAGCGCTGGCTGCCGCGGGTCTTGAGGTTCAGGATGCCCTGCTGCTGCATGTCCCATTCGAGGATTTTCGCGAGGCACCCGATGCCCTGGGGCACGGCGGGTGCGCCGACCTCGGACCCCTCGTGGATGAGGCACACTCCGAAGGGCTGGTCGCGCTTCAGGCAGTCGCGCGTCATGTCCATGTAGCGCGCCTCGAACACTTTCAAGGGGAGCAGGCCCCCGGGGAACAGCACGGTGTTCAGTGGAAAGATCGGGACTCTAAGCGGGTGCAAAATCGCCAGCCCGTCTAGCGCTCTTCGCCCCAGCGGCGCATCAATTCGTGCTGTACGCCCAGGTGATCTAGAATGCGCGCGACGATGAAGTCGACGAGGTCCTCGACGCTTTTCGGGCGATTATAGAAGCCGGGGTTCGCGGGAAGGATCACCGCTCCCGCGCGCGCGAGCTTCAGCATGTTCTCCAGATGAAGCGCCGAAAACGGCGTCTCGCGCGGCACGAGAATCAGCTTGCGGCCCTCCTTGAGCATCACGTCGGCGGCGCGCTCGATGAGGGTGTCGGAGAGTCCCGCCGCAACCGCGGCGAGCGTGCCCACGGTGCAGGGACAGATGACCATCGCGTCGGGAGGATTGGAGCCCGAGGCGACCGGAGCAAACCAGTCCTCGCGGCCGAACACCCGGAGCTGACCCTGCTTGGCCGAATAGCGCTCGCTGAACATGCGCTCGGCGTCGGGCGCGCGCGGCGGAAGCGCGAGGTCCAACTCCTGCTTGGCGACCACGTGCGCAGCCTGCGAGTACAGAAGGTAGATCTGCGCGTCCGCGCGTATCAGGCACTCGATGAGCCTCAGGCCGTAGGGCATCCCGGAGGCGCCGGTCAGGGCGACGGCGACGGTCGGCTTCATGCGGGGACAAGATGCCGGTGGCGCACCAGCACCGGCGTGTGGCCGCGAAAATGAGCGCCGAGGCGCTCGACGAAGTACACCGAGCGGTGGCGGCCGCCGGTGCAGCCGACGGCGACCGTGAGCGAGCTGCGACTGTCCTGCCCGTAGGCCGGCAGCCAGGTCTCGACGAAGCGGCGGATGTCCTGGAGCATGGTGCCGACTTTCGGTTCCTTTTCCAGAAAGGCGACCACTTCGGCGTCCAGACCGGTGAGCGGCCGGAGCCGCGGATCATAATGCGGATTGGGGAGGCAGCGCACGTCGAACACGATGTCGGCATCCAGGGGAACGCCCTGCTTGTAGCTGAACGACTCGAACAGGAGCATCGTCGATTCGGCGCGGATTCCGAGCAGCTCCTTGATCCAGTTTCGCAGCGCGTTCGGCAGAAGATCGGTCGTGTCGATGCGATGACCGATTTCGCCCACGGGGGCTACGAGCTCGCGCTCGCGCGCGAGGCATTCCTCGAGCGTGCGTTTGCCGGTCGCGAGCGGATGGCGCCTGCGCGTCTCGGAGAAACGCCTGATCAGCGTGTCGTTTTTCGCATCGAGAAAGAGCAGCCTCACGTCCACGCCCTGGCGTTTCAGCGCGGCGACGTATTCCGGGACGAGCTCCAGCGATTCCCCAGTTCTGGCATCGATGCTCATCGCCACCCGGTCGTGGCCTGCGCGGCG
>DASPXL010000114.1:0-3805 GCA_035637375.1 Burkholderiales bacterium | reverse complement strand
CCCTTCATGCGGCTGCCGAAGTTCGGATCGTTGTCGCGCCCGCCGCGCATGTCGCGAATGCGCGCCATGACGTGCTTGGCCTTGAGCGGATAGTGCCGCTCGAGCCAGCCCTTGAAAAGATCCTTCACTTCCCACGGAAGCCGCAGCACGGTGTAGCCGGCCATTCGCGCCCCGGCGTCCTGCGCGGCTTCCAGCACCGCCTCCATGTCCTTGTCGTTCAGAAACGGGATGATAGGCGCGACCAGCACGCCGCACGGCACACCGCTTGCGCTCAAGCGGCGGATCGTCTCGACGCGCCGGAACGGCGCCGCCGCGCGCGGCTCAAGGGTCCGGGCGATCTCGCCGTCGAGCGAACCGATGGAGACGAACACCTGCACCAGTCCTTCGCGCGCCATGGGTTCGAGCACATCGAGGTCTCGTTCGATCAGCGAGCCTTTGGTGACGATGCCGACCGGATTGCGGAACTCCCAAAGCACTTCGAGGATGCCGCGCGTGATCCTGTGTTTTCGTTCGACCGGCTGATACGGATCGGTATTGGCTCCGAGCGCAATGAGCTCGCAGCGGTAATCGGGGTGGGACAATTCCTTGCGCAGCAGCTCGGCCGCGTTTTCCTTTGCGAAGATCCGCGTCTCGAAGTCCAGTCCGGGAGAGAGCCCCAGGTAGGCGTGGCTCGGCCTTGCGTAACAGTAGATGCAGCCGTGCTCGCATCCTTGATAAGGGTTGATCGACTGCGTGAAGGGAAGGTCGGGCGAATCGTTGCGCGCGATGATCGAGCGGGCTTGCTGCAGCGTGATCACCGTGTCGGGCTTGGACTGGGTTTCCGCTTCTCCATCGTCGCGGCTGCGCGCGCGTTTGTCGAAGCGCCCTTGCGGATTGTCCGCTGCACCGCGTCCTTTGATGGTGACGTGCGACTTGTCCATTGCGGGTGGCCTAAATGGCCTTGCGCTCCTTCAGCGCCGCGATCTTGGCCTCGCTGTAGCCGTGGGCGGCGAGCACGGCCGCGGTGTGCTCGCCCAGCTCCGGGCCGATCCATTCGATGTCCCCGGGGGTCGCCGAGAGCTTGGGGACGATTCCGGGAACCTTGAGCGGCGTGCCGTCCTCGAGCCGCGCCTCCCGGATCATGTCGCGCGCCAGATACTGCGCGTCGCGGGCGATATCGGCCATGCTGTAGATCTTGCCGTTCGGCACCTGGGCTTCGTTCAGGATCTTCACGACTTCGCCGGCGTCGCATCTCGCCGTCCACTCGCCGATCACGCGGTCGAGCTCATCGCCCCGCTTCGCGCGCCCGGCGTTGTCGGAGAGCGAAGGATCGTCGGCGAGATCTGCCCGTCCGATGACCTTCATCAGCCGCTTGAAGATGCTGTCGGCGTTGGCGCCGATCACGACGTGCTGGCTGTCGCGCGTGAGATAGGTGTTCGAGGGAACGATGCCGGTGAGGTTGCTCCCGGTGCGCTCGCGCACCTCCTTGAACAGATCGTACTCCGGCAGCGCCCCTTCCATCATATTGAATACCGCCTCATACAACGCCACGTCGATCACTTGTCCTTTGCCGCCGTTCGCGTCGCGGTGGTGCAGGGCCATCAGCACGCCGATGACTCCGTGCAGCGAGGCGAGCGCGTCGCCGATCGACAGGTTGGGGCGCACCGGCGGCCGGTCCGGGAAGCCCGTGACGTAACGCAGTCCCCCCATCGATTCGCCGATCGCCCCGAACCCGGCCCGGTCGCGGTACGGTCCGGTCTGGCCGAAACCGGAGAGGCGGAGCATGACGAGGCCGGGATTTTCCGCCGCGAGCCGGTCGTAGCCGAGGCCCCATTTCTCCAGGGTTCCGGGGCGAAAGTTCTCGATCACGATATCGGCGTCCCGCAAGATCCTGCGAACCACTTCCTGCCCCTCGGGCAGCCGCAGATCGACGGTCACCGATTTCTTGTTCCGGTTCTGCACGTACCACCACAGGGAAGTGCCGTGGTGGAGCTTGCGCCATTTGCGCAGCGGATCGCCCTCGGGAGGCTCGATCTTGATCACCTCCGCGCCGAACTCGGCGAAGCATTTCCCGGCGAAAGGTCCGGCGATCAGCTGTCCCAGCTCGATCACTTTCAGGCCTTCCAGGGGTTTTGTCACAGCGGCCGGCGCTCGACGAAGGCCTGCGCGAGCGTCCCCGTGTCGACGTATTCCAGCTCGCCGCCGACCGGAACGCCGCGCGCGATGCGGGTGACGCGCACGCCGCGCCCCTTGAGCATCTCGCTGATGTAGTGCGCGGTGGCCTCGCCTTCGTTGGTGAAATTGGTCGCGACGATGACTTCCTTCACCTCCCCGTCGGCGAGCCGCCGCTGCATGACGTCCAGGCCGATCTCCCGCGGCCCGATGCCGTCGAGCGGCGAAAGCCGCCCCATCAGCACGAAATACAGGCCGTGGTACGCGAGGGTCTGCTCCATCATGAGGAGATCCCCCGGCGTTTCGACCACGCACAGCTGGGAGGCGTCGCGCTTGGGCGAACCGCACAGCGTGCACAGCTCCGATTCGGTGAAGCTGTTGCACTTGGCGCAGCGGTGAATGGTCTGCAGCGCCGTGCCCAGCGACTCCGCGAGCCGCGCCGCGCCGGGCTTGTCGTACTGCAGCAGGTGATAAGCGATGCGCTGCGCCGATTTGGGTCCGACCCCAGGGAGGCAGCGCAGCGCCTCGATCAGTTCTTCGAGCGCGGTGGGCGACTTCATGTCGGAAAAGAGCTCAGAACGGCAGCTTCATCCCCGGAGGCAGGCCCAAACCGCCCGTCAGCCCGGCCATCTTCTCCTGCACCGCGGCCTCGACCTTGCGTACGGCGTCGTTGATCGCTGCCGCCACCAGGTCTTCGAGCATCTCCTTGTCGTCGGCAAGCAGGGACGGATCGATGCTGACCCGCTTGACGTCGCGCCTGCAGGTCATCGTCACCCTGACCATGCCCGCGCCCGATTGACCCTCGACCTCGATCGAGGCGAGCTGCTCCTGGAGCTTGCCCATGTTTTCCTGCATCTGCTGGGCCTGCCTCATCAGCCCCGCAAGTTGTTCCTTCATCGTCGCTCCCCCGTCACTGGACCGGCTTGATCGAAGACTCGACGATGGTCGCGTCGAAATTCTCGACGAGGTCGCGCACGAACGCGTCCTGGCTGATCGCGGAAGCCGCCCGGTCGCGGGCGCTGTTGCCGGTGGTTTCGCTTATCGTCACGGCCAGGCGCACGGGCTTGCCGAAGCGCTCCTGCAACGCCCCGCGAAGCTTGTCCTGGAAATTTTTTTCCGCCAGGTGCTTGGCCGACGGCGGCACGCGGAGCTCGAGCGTTTCGCCGTCGAAGGATTTCAGCTCACTCACCTGGGCGAGCTGTTTCGCGATTCCTCCGAGATCGAGCGAATTGGCGAGCTTGGGCCAGTCGCCGTCGAACACCCCCTGGGCGGCCGCCTGCGGATCGCCCACCCGCTTTTCCGTCTCGGGGCGCTTGCTTCCCGCCGGGCCGCTTCGCCCCGGCTCGCCCGCGCCGCGCGTCCTCGGGGCGAAGGCGAGCATGCGCAGCAGCGCCATGGTGAAGCCTGCGAACTCGTCCGGAGCAAGCGGAAGATCCTGCCGGCCGTGGATCGCGATCTGATAATAGAGCTGGACGTCCTCAGGATCGAGCGTCCTGGCAAGGGCCGCGAGCCGTTCGCCCAGACTTCCCTCCGATTTCACCGCGTCCGGCGCCGCCTGCGCGAGCGCGACCCGGTGCAAGAGCGCGCCGAGATCCTGGAGCGCGCCGTCGAACGCGACGCTGCGGGATCGCATGTCCTCCGCGATCGCGAGCAC
>DASPXL010000113.1:0-4332 GCA_035637375.1 Burkholderiales bacterium | reverse complement strand
GCGGTACGCGTGCTCAAGCGCCGCGGTGCCCCCCTCGCCCACCCTATCCTGCTGCCGGCGATGCCGCCCGCCGTGCGCGGCAAAAACCATCATGTGGATCGCCATCCGGCTGCCCCAGCTGCCGCTCGAGATTTTTCTGCGCGGCTCGTCCACGCCTGAGCCTTTCGCGGTCGAAGAGCGGCACTGCGTTTTCGCCTGCGACCGCAAGGCCTTCGCGCGCGGCGTTCGCGCGGGCATGGCTGTTTCGGCGTCGCTCGCCTTCGCGCCGCGGCTGCGCGTTGTGCCGCGCGATCCCGCGGCGGAGACCGAAGCCCTGCTCGGCGTGGCCGGCTGGGCGGCGCAGTTCACGCCCGGCGTGGCGCTCGAGTTTCCCGACGGCGTGCTGCTCGAAGTCTCGGGCAGCCTCAAGCTCTTCGGCGGCCTGGAGCCGCTTCTCGAGCGCCTGCGCCGGGGGCTGGCGGAGATGGGCTGGAGCGCGACGCTTGCGGGCGCTCCCACGCCGCGCGCGGCTTTCTGGCTCGCCCTGGCTGGAAAACAGAAATTCATCGGCTCGATGGTCGAGCTCGAACCGGCGCTGGCCGTGTCGCCCGTGGAGGTTCTGCGCTGCGGCGATGAAACGCTCGAGGCGCTCGAAGCGATCGGCGTTCGCACGCTCGGCGAGCTGCGTGCGCTGCCGCGCGAAGGCGTGGCGCGGCGCTTCGGACAGGAGTTGCTCGACGAGCTCGACCGCGCGCTCGGGCGGCTTTCCGATCCGCGGAATTTTTTCGTCCCGCCGGAGCGGTTCAGGGCGGCGATCGAGCTTTCCGCCGAAGTCACCCAGGCCGAGGCCCTGCTTTTCGCCGCGAGGCGGCTGATCGTCCAGCTCGCCGGGTTCCTCGCCGCGCGCTCGGGCGGCGTGCAGCGCTTCGTTCTCAGGCTCAAGCACCGCGACAGAGCCACTGAAGTCGCGATCGGCCTGGTCGCGCCCTCGCGCGACGCCGAGCACTTCG
Source organism: Burkholderiales bacterium (assembly GCA_035637375.1). Lineage (GTDB taxonomy): Bacteria > Pseudomonadota > Gammaproteobacteria > Burkholderiales > SG8-39 > VBDM01. The sequence goes on along the minus strand of DASPXL010000113.1, from coordinate 3,343 downwards.
CACTGCTTTTGCGCGAGCGGCTTTCCAGCCTCGCGCTCGCCGAGCCGGTGCGTGAAATCACATTGCAGGCCGACGACGTGGTGCCGCTTCCCGGCCGCAACCTCGGGCTGCTGCTCGAGCAAGGCAAGCCGGCGGGTAATTGGGAGCATCTGGTCGAGCGGCTGCGCGCGCGGCTCGGCACCGATGCCGTATATGGGCTTGTCCTGCGGGCGGAGCATCGTCCCGAACGCGCGGTCTCCGCTGGCGAGCCGGATTCGAAGCCATTGCATCTGGACTTCGGCGAACGCCCGTTTTGGCTGCTCGATCGCCCGAAACCGCTCGCAGAAGTCAGCGCCGTGCCGAACCACGAAGGACCGCTCGAGCTGCTTGCCGGCCCGGAGCGCATCGAGTCCGGCTGGTGGGACGGCGACGACATCGCCCGCGACTACTTCGTCGCCCGCATGCAGAGCGAGGCGCTCGTGTGGATCTATCGCGAGCGGCGCAGCGAAGGCGGATGGTATCTGCACGGTGTTTTCGCCTGAAGCCGTGTATTCCCCTCTCCCCGCCTATGCCGAGCTGCACTGCCTTTCGAACTTCACTTTTCTTCGCGGCGCTTCGCATCCGGAAGAGCTGGTGAAGCGCGCCGCCGGGCTGGGCTACTCGGCGCTTGCCGTCACCGACGAGTGCTCGCTTGCCGGAGCCGTGCGGGCGCATGTCGCGGCGAAAGAGGTCGGTTTGCCTCTGGTCATCGGATCGGAGATACGGTTAAAGGATGGCCTCAGACTGGTGCTGCTTGCCACCGACCGCGAAAGCTACGGCAATCTTTCCGAGCTGATCACCCGCGGCCGGCGCAGGAGCAAGAAGGGAAGGTACTCGCTCGCGTGGTCCGATCTCGACGGCGGCTTGCCGGGTTGTCTTGCGCTGCTTATTCCCCCTCACCCCAGCCCTCTCCCAAAGGGAGAGGGCGAAAGACATGCACGCTCGGTCGCCGAGCGCTTCGCCGGCCGCGCCTGGATCGCGGCGGAGCTGTTGTTGGGGCCGGACGACCGGGCGCGACTGAGCGAGCTGCGAGAACTGGGCAAGAGCTCCGGTCTGCCGCTCGTGGCGGCGGGCGACGTGCACATGCATGTACGCTCGCGGCGGCCTCTTCAGGACACGCTCACCGCGATCCGCTTGGGCAGGCTTGTGCACGCCTGCGGCCACGCGCTCCATCCCAACGCCGAGCGGCATCTGCGGCTGCGCATGCGCCTGGCGCAAATCTATCCGGCCGAACTGCTCGCCGAGACCGTGCGCGTCGCCGAGCGCTGCAGATTTTCCCTGGATGAGCTGCGTTACGAATATCCCGAGGAGCTCGTCCCCGCCGGCGAAACGCCTTCGAGCCATCTGCGCAAGCTGACCGAGAAGGGACTGGCGTGGCGCTTCCCGAGCGGCGTCCCGGACGAGATACGCAAGCTGATCGAGCACGAGCTCGCGCTCATCGCCGAGCTCAAATACGAGCCTTTCTTTCTCACCGTCTGCGACGCGGTCGAGTTCGCGCGCGCGAAAAAAATCCTCTGCCAGGGACGCGGCTCGGCGGCGAACTCCGCCGTCTGCTACGCGCTCGGCATCACCGAGATCGATCCCGCGCGCATGAACGGGCTGTTCGAGCGCTTCGTCTCGAAGGAGCGCCACGAGCCGCCCGATATCGACGTCGACTTCGAGCACGACCGGCGCGAGGAAGTCATCCAGTACGTCTACGGCAAGTACGGCCGCGGCCGCGCTGCGATCGCGGCCACCCTCATCACCTACCGGCCAAAGAGCGCGCTGCGCGATGCCGGCAAGGCGCTCGGCCTCGATCTGGATCAGGTCGACCGGCTGGTGAAGAATCTCGCCTGGTGGGACGATAGGAGCTCGCTTCCCCAGCGCATGCGCGAGGTGGGACTCGATCCGGCCAGTCCGACAATCCAGCGGACGATCGCGTTTGCCGTCGCCCTCCTCGGCTTCCCGCGACACCTGTCCCAGCACGTCGGCGGCTTCGTCATCTCGCGAGGGGCCCTGGAGCGCCTGGTGCCGATCGAGAACGCTGCGATGAAGGACCGCAGCGTCATCGAGTGGGACAAGGACGACCTCGACGCGCTCGGGCTCCTCAAAGTGGATGTTCTTGCACTGGGCATGCTGTCCGCCATTCGGCGAGCGCTCGATCTGATCGGCGCCTGGCGCGGTCGGCCCTTTACAGTAGCCGATATCCCCGCCGAGGACCCGGAGGTGTACGAGATGATCCGGCACGCCGACACCATCGGCGTGTTCCAGATCGAGTCGCGGGCGCAGATGAGCATGCTGCCGCGGCTGAAACCGAAAGACTTCTACGACCTCGTGATCGAGATCGCGATCGTGCGCCCGGGACCGATCCAGGGCGACATGGTGCATCCCTACTTGCGCCGGCGGGACGGGATCGAGCCGGTGGAGTATCCAAGCAAGGAGGTGGAGAACGTGCTCAAGCGCACGCTCGGTGTGCCGATTTTCCAGGAGCAGGCCATGCAGCTCGCCGTGGTCGCGGCGGGTTTTACGCCCGGAAAGGCCGACCAGCTGCGCCGCTCGATGGCTTCCTGGCGGCGCAACGGGAATATCGAGCGCTTTCGCGAGCCGTTGATAAACGGAATGCTGGAACGACGCTACACCCGGGAATTCGCCGAACGCATCTACCAGCAGATCTGCGGCTTCGGGGAATACGGCTTTCCGGAGTCGCATTCGGCGAGCTTCGCGCTGATCGCCTACAGCTCGGCCTGGATCAAGCGCTATCACCCCGCGGCGTTTCTTGCCGCGCTTATCAACAGCCAACCGATGGGTTTCTACACGCCTTCACAGCTCATGCAGGACGCTCGCCGCCATGGTGTCGAGGTGCGACCGGTCGATGCAACCGCGAGCGAATGGGATTGCACTCTGGAGCCCGGGCTCGAAGGGAAACCCGCGGTCCGCCTGGGCTTCCGCCTGGTGCAGGGTCTGTCGCAGCCCGGCGCCGAGCGCGTCGTCGCGGCACGGCGTATCCGGCCGCTCGCCGGCGTCCACGATCTCGCCCGCCGCGCAGAGCTCGACCGCCGCGACCTGAAATGCCTTGCCGCGGCCGGAGCCCTGGAAGCGCTCTCGGGCCATCGGCGCCACGCTTACTGGCAGGTCGCGGGAATCGAAACCGGCGCGCATATCCTGCGCGACGCGCCGGTGGCGGAAACTCCGGCGATTTTGCCGCCTCCAACCGAGGGGGAGAACCTCGTCGCCGACTACGCGAGCACCGGCCTCACTCTCGGGCGCCACCCTCTCGCGCTGCTGCGGGCGCGTTTGTCGCGCATGCGCTTCGCCACCGCCGATGAGATCAAGCTATTGCCGGGCG
>DASPXL010000112.1:0-4141 GCA_035637375.1 Burkholderiales bacterium | reverse complement strand
CGCAACATGCTGCCGGTGCTCCTCACGCAGACGATCATCCTGTTCCAGGACACCTCGCTCGTGTACGTGATCTCCGCCACGGATTTCCTGGGCGCCGCCGCGAAGATCGCGAACCGCGACTACCGCCTGGTCGAGATGTATTCCTTCGTGGCGGTCGTGTATTTTGTCGTCTCCTACGGCCTGTCGACGCTGGTGAAGCGCCTGCAGGAACGCGTCGCCGTCATCCGGTGAGGCTCGCATGATCTCGATAAAGAACGTCAGCAAATGGTACGGCAGCTTCCAAGTCCTGACGGACTGCTCGACCGAGGTGAAGAAAGGCGAGGTGGTCGTCGTTTGTGGCCCTTCCGGGAGCGGCAAGTCGACGCTTATCAAGTGCGTGAACGGCTTGGAGCCGTTCCAGGAAGGCAGTATCACGGTCGACGGCGTCTCGGTCGGCGATCCCCGGACCGACCTGCCGAAGCTGCGCTCCAGGATCGGCATGGTGTTCCAGAACTTCGAGCTCTTCCCGCACATGACGGTGATGCGCAATCTCACCCTCGCGCAGGTGAAGGTGCTCGGCCGCAGCCTCGAGGAGGCGACGCAAAATGGCCTCAAGCTCCTCGAGCGCGTCGGGCTCGCGGCCCACAGGGACAAGTACCCCGGCCAGCTCTCCGGAGGGCAGCAGCAGCGCGTCGCGATCGCGCGCGCTCTCGCCATGGACCCGATCGCGATGCTGTTCGACGAGCCGACGTCGGCGCTCGATCCCGAGATGATCAACGAGGTGCTCGACGTCATGGTCGAGCTCGCCCGCGAAGGTATGACCATGATGGTGGTCACCCACGAGATGGAATTTGCGCGCAAAGTCGCTCACCGAGTGATCTTCATGGACCGCGGCGAGATCGGCGAGGACGCGCTGAAGGAGGATTTCTTCGGAAGCCCGCGCTCGGAGCGCGCGCAGCAGTTCCTCTCCAAGATACTTCACCACTGATCCGAGCCGCGCGGCACCCGCCGCGTCGCGAAGGCAATCGCGCTACACTTGCGCCTTTTTGGCGATCGGACGGGACATGCCCAACCAAAGCGTCAAGCTGCTGTTTGCCCTGTTCACGCTTTCCGGCTTCACCGGCCTCATCTACGAGTCCGTCTGGTCGCACTACCTGAAGCTGTACCTCGGCGCGGCGGCGTTCGCGCAGTCTTTCGTGCTGGCCGCGTTCATGGGGGGCCTGGCGCTCGGGGCGTGGCTTGCGAGCCGCTGGAGCTCGCGCCTGAAGAACCTGCTCGCCGCGTACGGCTGGATCGAGGCGGCGATCGGCGTCGCCGCGCTCCTCTTCCACGAAGCGTACGTGCTGCTCACTCAAGCTTCGCTCGATCACGTCATCCCGGCGCTCGGCTCTCCGGGGGCCGTCGAGATCTTCAAATACACGCTGTGCGCCGCGCTGATCGTGCCGCAGACGGTGCTGCTCGGAATGACCTTTCCCCTGCTGAGCGGAGCCGTGATCCGCCGCGAGCCCCACGCGAGCGGCCATCATCTGGCGATGCTGTACTTCACCAACTCGATCGGCGCCGCGATCGGCGCGCTCGCCGCCGCGTTCTGGCTGCTCGGCTGGCTCGGCATGCCGGGAACCATGCGCCTTGCGGGCGCGCTGAACCTCGCGCTCGCCGCCGCGGTGCTCGCGACCGCGCGCAGCGGCGAGCCCGCGCCGCTTTCCGCGCAGCCGCAAAGCGGGACCGCGGCCACGGGGACGTACATCGCCAGGCTCTTCCTCGCGGGCGCGTTCGTCACCGGACTCGCCTCGTTCGTCTATGAAATCGTCTGGATCAGGATGCTCTCGCTCGTGCTCGGCTCCTCGTTCCACGCGTTCGAGCTGATGCTTTCGGCCTTCATCACCGGGCTCGCCCTCGGCGGCCTGTGGATCCGGCGCCGCATCGACCACATCGCCGACCCGGTTCGCTATGCGGGCCTGATACAGGTCGTCATGGGCCTCGCGGCGCTGGCGACCGTTTTCGTCTATCACTGGACCTTCGACTGGATGGAATGGGCGCTCGGAATACTCCAGCGCAACGAAGCCGCCTATCCCGCGTTCAATCTGTTCAGCCACGCGCTCGCGTTCGCCGTGATGCTGCCCGCGACCTTTCTCGCCGGGATGACGTTGCCGCTGTTTACGCACGCGCTGTTGCGCGGAGGCGGCGGCGAGCGCGCGATCGGCCAGGTATACGCCGCCAACACGCTCGGCGCGATCGCGGGCGTGCTCATCGCCGTGCACGTCCTCGTGCCCGAGGCCGGCCTCAAGCTCGCGCTCGTGCTCGGGGCCGCCGCGGACATGCTGCTCGGCGCGTGGCTGCTGCGCTACTCGCAGGCCGCTTTCCGCCGGGCTTACGCCTTCGCCGCGGTGATCCTCGGCATGCTTGCAGCGACCGCGACGGCGCGCGCCGAGGTGCTGCAGCCCGAGCGCCTTGCGTCGGGCGTGTTCCGCTACGGCCGCGCGGCGCCCGAAGAGCAGCGGGTGTTTTTTTACCGCGACGGAAAAACGGCTTCGGTCGCCGTGCTCGGCGGTAAAGGAAGCCGGGTGACCATCTCCACCAACGGCAAGCCCGATGCGGCGATGTACCTCGATCCGGGCGACCTGCCCACCGGGGACGAATACACGATGACGCTGCTCGCCGCGCTGCCGCTCCTCGTCAAGCCCGACGCCCGCAGCTACGCCAATATCGGGTGGGGCTCCGGGCTCACCGCCGAGGTATTGCTGTCGCACGGCGGGCCGCGCGAGGTCCATACCATTGAGATCGAGCCCGCGATGGTGGCGGGCGCGCGTTCCTTCTTCCCGCGGAACATCCGGGCCTACCGCGACCCGCGCAGCCAGGTTTATTTCGAGGACGCGAAGAGCTATTTTGCGCGCCACGGCAGGCGCTACGACGTGATCATCTCCGAGCCGTCCAACCCCTGGGTCAACGGCGTCGCGGGCCTCTTTACCACCGAGTTCTACCGGGAGACGAAGCGCTACCTCGCGCCGGACGGCGTGTTCGTGCAGTGGCTGCAGCTGTACGAGCTCAACGACCGGCTGCTCGGCTCCATGCTCGCGGCGCTCGGGGAGAGCTTCGCGGACTACGAGGTCTACGCGGCGAATTCCGGAGATCTGGTCGTGGTCGCGGTCCCGGAAGGCCGCGTGCCGCGTCCCGGCCCCCTGCCGGAAAAGGAGCAGGCTTTCATGCAGCAGCTCGAGCGCATCGGGATCAGGCGCCGCGAGGAAATCGCCGCGCGCAGCGTGGGCACCAAGAGCGCGCTCGCGCGCCTGTTCGCGCCGCTTGCGCCCGTGATCAACTCGGACTTCCACCCGCTGGTTCAGCTCGAGGCCCCCCGCGCGCGCTTTCAAGCGAGCAGCGCCCGGGCGGTCTTCGCGCTCGCGGAGGCGCCGCTGCCGATTCTCGAGATGGCGGACGGCGCAACCCTCTCGTACCTGCGCGAGCCGGCGGGCGCGCACGACCTGTCCCCGCCCGTGCTCATCCGGTCGACGGCCCTGCTGCTCGAACGCGGGCTCGAGGATCGTTCCGCGGATCCGCTGCGCATCAGCGATGAGGGCGCGCGCCTCGCGCTGCTCGCGCTCAGGCAGCCGGGTGCGTTGTGCGGCGCCGAGCCGCCCAAGGCGGCGATCGAGCAGCTGCATTGGGCTGCAACCGTGACTCTCTCGTATCTCGCGCCTGCGCCGCGGCGCGCGCTGTGGATCGAGCGCAAGTGGTTGGACTGCGCGCCTGCCCGGCTGTCACCGCAGCTGCGCGAAAGGCTCGACGTGTACGCCGCGATCGCGGCGCGCGATGCGCGCGCCATGCTCGAGCGCGCGCGGGCGCTGCTCGCCGGGCCGGCACGGGGCGGAGACGACTGGGGGCGCTTCCTGCTCCTCACCGCGATGCTCGGGGGGCACGTCGCCGGCGAGCACGAGGAAGCGGGTCGCCTGTGGCTCAAGTACCGCACGGCGTTCTACCCGAACGGTGAAATTCCGCCGAACGTGGTGTACGTGGTGAATCTCCGCTGACCCGCTAACCCTTCAAAGAACGGGCCCGGATGGCGTCCAGCGTCGTGGAAGTCGTGATCGCCTGGGGATCGATCCGCACCTCGATCAGCGCGGGCTTGCCCGACGCGGCCGCGCGCTCGAAGGCGGGCGCGAAACCC
>DASPXL010000111.1:0-1602 GCA_035637375.1 Burkholderiales bacterium | reverse complement strand
GGCCTGCCGATTCCCGCGGCCCCGACGCTGATCGTCGCCGGCGCGCTGGCGGCGGAAGGGAAGCTTTCTGCCTGGGCGATATTCGGCGTCGCGTTCGTTGCGTGCAGCGTCGGCGACGCGCTCTGGTACGTCGCCGGCCGGCGCTACGGCCGCCGCGTGATGAAGCTGCTGTGCCGCGTGTCGCTCTCGCCCGATTTCTGCGTGCGGCAGACGGAGGTTCGCTTTGAGCGCTGGGGGAGGCTGACGCTCGTGCTGTCGAAGTTCATCCCGGGCCTGTCGACCATCGCGCCGCCGCTCGCGGGCGCAATGCGGCTCGGCTGGCCTTCATTCCTGCTGCTGAACAGCCTGGGCGTCGTGATCTGGGCCGGGATGGCGATAGCCGCGGGGATGGCGTTTCATGCCCGGATCAACGAGCTCATCCTGCGCCTTGAAGATCTCGGCACGCTGGCGGTCGAAATCATCGGCGCGCTGCTCGGCGGCTACATCGCCCTCAAGTGGTGGGAGCGGCGGCGCTTCTACAAGATGCTGCGCATCGCGCGGATCGGCGTCGGTGAATTGCGCTCCCTGATGAAAGGCGGCAAGCGCCCGGTGGTCGTGGATGTGCGCGCGCCCGGCGCGCGCGATCTCGACCGGCGCTTCATTCCCGGCGCGCTGACGATGGACATCGCCGAAGTCGGCCAGCGGCTCGACGAGCTGCCGGCCGATCGCGACATCGTTTTCTACTGCACCTGCCCCGACGAAGCTTCGGCGGCGACGGTCGCAAAAAAATTGATCGGGCTCGGCTACGCCCGGGTGCGCCCGCTGCACGGCGGGCTGGACGCCTGGATCGCGGCGGGCTTCGAGGTCGAGCGCCGGGCGGCGGCTTCAGCGGACCCCTGAGCGGCGCTCCGGCTCGCTCTTGTGAGGAATTCCCTGTTAGGGTATTCCCGACTATGGATTTTGAAAGGTAGGTGAGCCATGCTTCTTGGCGGATCCTAAGATTTTCCGATAACAAGATGCCTGAAACGAATTTCTCGCATTACAGCGTGGCCGCCGACGATTCGGAGTTCCTTCTTGCCATCATCGGTTTCGACTTCAGCATGCACGTCCTCAACCGCACGTGGGAGAGGTCGCTCGGCTACCCGAGCGGAGTGCTGCTCGAAAAGCCGCTCCTGCAGCTCGTCGACAAGGACGAGCACGTCCTGGCGAGGATGCTCATCGACAAACGCATCGCAGGGGTCAGCGACAGGCCGATCGAATTCTCCCTGCACTGCCAGGACGGGAGCTACAAGTGCTTCGCCTGGATGTCCAGTCCTTCGTTGACCGGCCAGGAAATGTTCATCAGCGGGCGGGACATCACCGAGCGCAAGAAGGCGGAGACCACGGACAATCTGCAGCGCTACCTGCAGGCGAAAAAGACCGACGCTATCTGAGTATCAAAAGCGCGATTTCGGCGCTATAAGCGGGGCGTGACATACAATTGAATTTCCCGGTAACACGCCTGGACCTCCCGATGGACCGAACGATCGATCAGGGCGAGCTTGACGGGCGCCCGCTGGACGAGGGCTCGCGATTTGCGCGGCGGATGTATCTGCCGCGGACGCTGGGGCTCGCGCTGGGCGC
>DASPXL010000110.1:0-2131 GCA_035637375.1 Burkholderiales bacterium | reverse complement strand
TGCTGCTGCGCCTTGATGACGAGGACGCCGTCCCGCGTGATGCGCTGATCGCGCGAGCCGAGGAGCCGCGCCTTCCAATGCTCGGGGAGCGAGGAGGCGCGGATGTCGAAGCGCAGGTGCACGGCCGAGGACACCTTGTTGACGTTCTGGCCGCCTGCTCCCTGCGCGCGAATCGCGCTGATCTCGATCTCGCTCTCGGGAATCGTGACTGCGGTGAAAGTCCTCGGCATGGCCCTCCATTGTGCCTTGCGCCGGGCGCCGGCGGGGAGCGGGCCCGCCACCATACTTTCGACGGGCTTGAAGCTCTCTGCGCAGCGGCGTATTATAACGTTCGTTATAACTCGGAGAGCCCTTCATGGCCGCCCTCAAGCTCACGCAAATCGGAAATTCCGTCGGGGTGATCCTGCCGAAGGACGTGCTCGCGCACATGAAGGTAAAAAAAGGCGACACCGTATTCGTCACTGAAACTCCGACCGGCGTTGCACTGACTCCCTACGATCCCGACTTCGAGAAACAACTCAAGGCGGGACGCGAATTCATGCGCAGATACCGCAACACTTTCCGCGCACTCGCGAAATGAGCCGGCGCTGGATCGACAAGCGCCTGCTCCTTTTATTGCACGATGAGAGCCTAGCCGAGCACGGTGGCACAGCCGGTCTTCGCGACGAGGGCTTGCTCGATTCCGCGCTCGCGCGCCCGCTCAATCTCGCCGCCTACGGCAAACCCGATATCTGCGACCTGGCCGCGGCGTATGCCGTAGGCCTGGCGAAGAACCACCCGTTCGTGGACGGCAACAAGCGCGCCGCTTTCCTCGCCGCAGGCCTGTTTCTCGAACTCAATGGAATGCGCTTGACGGCGACCCAAATCGAGTCCACGCACGCCATGCTCGCGGTGGCCGCGGGAACGATGAAGGAGGCGGATTTCGCAGAGTGGGTCCGGCGCAACAGCAACCGGCGCCGGTGACTTCGCAGCCGAAGGCCTTCCCTTGAGCGATCGCGCCGCAGCAGCATCCCAGCCGCAATCCTTCGCGGCACTCCGCCATCCGGGCTTCCGAGCGTACTTCATCACCGCGGCGCTCGCGATGATGGCGGACTCGATCGAGCACGTGATCAGCTACTGGATCATGTTCCAGAAGTTCCACTCGCCCGCGCTCGGCGGCTTCGCAGTGCTCTCGCACTGGCTGCCCTTTCTGTTTCTCTCGGTGTGGTCGGGGGCGCTCGCCGACCGCTTCGATCCGCGGCGCATCATCCAAATGGGGATGCTCTTCTTCATGGCGGCTTCGCTCGGCTGGGGCGTGCTCTTCCTTACCGAGACACTGGAGATGTGGCACGCGGCGGCGCTGCTCGTGATCCACGGGTTCGCGGGCGTCTTGTGGACGCCGGCCTCGCAACTGCTGATCCACGATATCGTCGGAACGGCGCAGTTGCAGAGCGCGGTGCGCCTGAACGCGACGTCGCGCTGGCTCGGCCTCCTGTTCGGCCCGGCGGTAGGCGGAAGTTTTTTGCTCGCCTTCGGACCGGCGCACGGCATCCTGCTGAACGCGCTCATCTACCTGCCGCTCCTGTGGTGGTTGTGGAAAGCGCCTTACGGGCCGCGTTTCCGCAAGGAAAAAGCGCCCGCGCGCGCGGTGCGGGGATTGGCCGACATTGTGCTGACCCTCCGCGAGGTCGCCGGCGACCGCACCATCGTCTCGATGATCCTGCTCGCGGGCGCAGCCTCGCTCTTCATCGGCAACGGCTACCAGCCGCAGATGCCGGAGTTCGCGAACGACCTCGGCCACGGCGACGCGGACCTTTCCTACAGCATGCTGCTCGCCGCCGACGCTGCCGGGGCGCTCGTCGCGGGGCTCCTGCTGGAAAGCCGGGGGCTGCTGCAGGCAAAACCGCGTTCGGCATGCGTACTCGCGATGCTATGGTGCTGTGCCATCGGCGGCTTCGCGGCCTCCCGGTCCTATTCCCTCGCGCTCGCGCTGCTGTTCGCGGTGGGCTTCCTTGAGCTTTCGTTCAACGCCATGGCGCAGACGCTCGCGCAGCTGCGCGCGCCCGCGCATATCCGCGGGCGCGTGATCGGGCTCTACCACATGGGTGCGCTCGGCATGCGCGCCTTTTCCGGCGTCACCATCGGCATCGGC
>DASPXL010000109.1:0-3022 GCA_035637375.1 Burkholderiales bacterium | reverse complement strand
CCGCGCTACGATCTGCTCGACGCCCGGCCCATCGGGCTTTCGTGGCGCCCGCCAGCGAACGCGCGGCGACATGCCGCGGAGCACTGCGACCGCATTTTTCGAACTTGACTTGTCGAAGAAATAATCCGCTCCCGTCGACGCACGTTTTCCGTTTTCCGATTCTCGGGATCAACGAAGGCGGCCAACATGATCACCTTCGAGCCGCTTCTCGGATCAAGCTCTCACTACGGCTGAACCGTCTGCAATCAGGACTCTTCTAGTCCTTTGCGGCTGTACCTTTATCCCGAAACCATGATAGTGCGCGGGGTCTCGACCCACTATCGGGGGAGCTTGAAAATTTTGTGGCGATTCGGCGGCGGGACGTAGTTACCTAACGACAGTGGGCCCCCCGAAGGGGGTGTCTGCTCCAATCTTGCCGGCTCGAGTTCAAGCCCCGGATCCGGTTTCGTTCATGGGCCGAACGGATCAGGCGGCGGAGCCCTCCGACGATGACGGTCTGCAATTTTCGACGATTAGCTTGGGTGTTCCGGCGACCTTGACCGCGAGGCGTGGTGGTGCGCGTTTCGCGCAGGGTCGAATCATAGTGCCGGTGTCCTTGTCTTGAGCACGAACATTCGGATATATGCCCGCCCACGCCCTCGATCACGGCTTGAAGATTTTCTCCACCTGTCCGCCCTGCGCGCTGGCGCAGCCCCGGATGTACTTCCGGCAAGTGCAGGAGATCGCGCGATGGAGCGAGGATGCCGGGTGCGAAGGCATCCTCGTGTATACCGACAATGCTCAGGTGGATCCCTGGCTGGTCTCACAAGCCATCATCGAAGCCACCGGGCGACTGTGCCCGCTGGTGGCGATCCAGCCGGCCTACATGCATCCCTACAGCGTAGCCAAGATGGTGACGTCGTTCGCGTTCCTGTACGGCCGCCGCCTTTATCTCAACATGGTGGCGGGCGGTTTCAAGAACGATCTGGCGGCACTCAATGACTTGACGCCCCACGACGAGCGTTATGCGCGGCTGGTGGAGTACACCACCATCATTCAGAGTCTCTTGAGAACAGCAGGTCCCGTCAGTTTCGAAGGACGGTATTACAAGGTAACCAACCTCAAGCTCACCCCGCCGCTGCCGGCCGACCTGCTGCCGGGTGTGCTCCTTTCCGGGTCGTCGGAGGCGGGCTTGGACGCCGCGCGACAACTCGGCGCTACGGCCGTCGAGTACCCGAAGCCGCCGGCCGAGTATGAGGCTGCCTCGCCGGCGAATCTCGCGTCGAGCGGCATCCGCATCGGCGTAATCAGCCGTTCCGCTGAAAAGGAAGCGTGGTCGGTGGCGCGCGAGCGCTTCCCGGAAGACCGGAAAGGCCAGCTCACCCATCAGCTTGCAATGAAGGTGTCGGACTCATCCTGGCATCGCAAGCTCTCCGAGCTCGGGAATACCGGTTTAGAAGCGGAAAATCCGTACTGGCTGGTGCCGTTCCAGAATTACAAGGCGACCTGTCCTTATCTCGTGGGAAGTTACGATCGGGTCGCGGACGAAGTGGCGCGCTATTTCGATGCGGGTTATCGCACCTTCATTCTCGACGTGCCTGCCAGCGAGGAGGAGCTGCGGCACATCGGCGCGGTGTTCGAGCGCGCCGTCGCACGCTGCCCTGCGGAATGACGATGCTGCTACAGCAGGGTCTGGCCGCACAGGCGCGGGCGCGTCCCGACGCCGTCGCGCTGGTATTCAAGAATGTCCGCGTGACGTACGGGGCGCTCGAGGAAGCGAGCAACCGGCTGGCCCGTGTGCTGGCGGATTCAGGTTGCCGGCGAGGAGATCGCGTGGCCTTGCTGATGCCGAAAATGCCCGCGGCGATCATCGCCATGTTCGGTGTGCTCAAGGCCGATGCAATTTACGTGCCGCTGGATCCGGCCGGTCCGGGAGTGCGGCTCGCGCGCATGCTCGAAGCGAGCGACTGCCGTTGCATTTTGGCGGCGGGGCCGGTCGGCCCGATGCTGCGCGAGGCGCTGGCGGCGGCGAAGCTCGAGCAGCGGCCCTTGATCGGATGGCTGGACGAGGAATTACCTGCCGAGGCCGATCCGGCCCCGACGTTCACGGTGCGCGATCTCGACGCTTGTCCGGCGACGACGCCAGCGTACGCCAACGGCGACGGAGACATCGCGCACATCCTGTTCACGTCCGGATCCACCGGGGCGCCCAAAGGCGTGATGATCACCCACCGCAGCGCGGCGCATTTCATACGTTGGGCGACGGCGTATTTCGGCACCGCCCCGTCGGACCGGATCTCCCAGCATCCGCCGCTTCATTTCGATCTTTCGACGTTCGATATCTTCGGCACGCTCTCGGCGGGGGCCGAGCTGCATCTCGTGCCCCAGGAGCTGAATCTCCTGCCGCCCAAGCTGGCGCAATTCATTTGTGATGCCCGGCTCACGCAGTGGTTCTCGGTGCCGTCGGTCCTCAATATGATGGCGAAGTTCGATGTCGTGGTCCCGGGCGACTTTCCCGATCTGCGCCGGGTGCTGTGGTGCGGAGAAGCGATACCGACGCCGACCCTGATCTACTGGATGCGCCGGCTGCCGCACGTGCGCTTCACCAACCTGTACGGCCCCACCGAGGCGACGATCGCGAGCAGCTACTACACGGTCCCGCGTTGCCCGGCCAGCGAGCAAGAGTCGATTCCCATCGGCAGCGCTTGCGACGGCGAGGAGCTGCTGGTCCTCGACGAGCAACTGCGGCCCGTTGCACAAGGGGATATCGGCGACCTCTACATCCGCGGCGTGGGCCTGAGCCCGGGCTACTGGCGCGACCCGGACAAGACCCGCAGCGTGTTTCTTCCGTATCCCGACGGGGCGACTCACGATCGCATTTACAAGACCGGCGACTTGGCGCGTCGCGGGGCCGACGGTCTGGTCCATTTCCTGGGCCGCGCCGACACGCAGATCAAGAGCCGGGGCTACCGGATCGAGCTGGGCGAAATCGAAGCGGCGATTCACTCGCTCCCGGGCCTTCGGGAGAGCGCGGTAGTCGCGA
>DASPXL010000108.1:0-5925 GCA_035637375.1 Burkholderiales bacterium | reverse complement strand
GCCGGCACCATGTAATCGCGGCGGCGCTGGAATTCCCTGCGGCGCTCCTCGAGCACGCCGAGCGTGTCCGCCCGGAACGCGGCGAGCGCCGCGTATTGCGCGGGCGCCGAAGGGCAGATGAAGGCATTCTGGGCGAGCTTCTCGATCTCGCGCACGTGGGTTTCCGGCGCGACGATCCAACCCAGCCTCCAGCCCGTCATGTTGAAGTACTTGGAGAAGCTGTTGACGACGAACACGTCGTCGGCGAGCCCGAGCACGGTGGACGCCTCGCCGTCGTAGACCAGTCCCTGGTAGATCTCATCGACCACCACGAACCCGCCCGCCCGGCGCACCGATTCGATGATCGCGCGGAGCTGCTCGCGCGGGATCGTGGTGCCGGTCGGGTTGGAGGGCGAGGCGATGAGCACCCCGCGCGTTGCCCGGCTCCAGTTTGCCCGAACGTCGGCGTCGGTCGGCTGGTAGTGGCGGCCCTCGTCGACGGGAATTGTGCGGGGGCGGCCTTCGAACAGGCGCACGAAGTGCCGGTTGCAGGGATAGCACGGATCGGGCAGCAGCACCTCGTCGCCCGGGTCGACGAGCGCCCCCAGGACAAGCAGGAACGCGCCCGATGCCCCGGCGGTGACCACGATCCGCGAAGGGGGAACGGCCACGCCGAGCCGCTCCCGGTAATAATCGGAAATGGCCTGACGCAACTGGGGAATGCCGATCGAAGCCGTGTAGCCCAGGCGGCGCTTGCGAATCGCTTCGATCGCCGCTTCCGCGACCGCGGGCGGCGCCGGAAAGTCCGGCTGGCCGATCTCCATGTGAATGATCCGGCGCCCCTTCGCCTCCAGTTCGTGGGCGCGGTCCTGCACGTCCATCACATGGAAGGGCTCGATGTCGGCCATGCGGGCCGCCAGGATCAAATTCGCGTCACGCTTCATGGGGAATCGCCCTCGCCAATACCCGTATTTTTCAGCACAGGCACATTATGCCGCGTCGCGCGGAGAGTCGAATAGGATGCGCGAGACGCCGGGCGCCGCGGCGCGGCGGAATTCGGCTATCATGGGATCACGCAATAAAGAAATTCAAGTCCGAATTTCCCCATGGAAGACACCCTGCGCAGGAGCGCCCTGGAATATCACCGCCGGCCACCGCCGGGAAAGATCTCGGTCACCCCCACCAAAGGCCTGGTGAACCAGCGCGATCTCGCGCTTGCCTACACCCCCGGGGTGGCGGCGGCCTGCGCGGAAATCGCGCGCGACCCGGCCGAGGCGCGCAACATGACCTCGCGCGGAAACCTTATCGGCGTTGTGACCAACGGGACCGCCGTGCTGGGACTCGGAGCGATCGGGCCGCTCGCGGCGAAACCCGTGATGGAAGGCAAGGCGGTGCTCTTCAAGAAATTCGCGGGCATCGATTGCTTCGACATCGAGGTGAGCGAGCGCGATCCGGAGAAGCTCGTCGAGATCATCGCGGCCCTGGAGCCCACGTTCGGCGGAATCAACCTCGAGGACATCAAGGCTCCAGAGTGCTTCCACGTCGAGAGGAAGCTGCGCGAGCGAATGAAGATCCCGGTGTTTCACGACGACCAGCACGGCACCGCCATCATCGTCGGCGCCGCAGTGCTGAACGGGCTGCGGGTGGTGGGCAAGGAACTGGCGGGAGTGAAGCTCGTCTGCTCGGGCGCGGGCGCGGCGGCGCTCGCCTGCCTCGATCTGCTGGTCAGCTTGGGACTGAAAGCCGACAACGTCTGGGTCTCGGACATCAAGGGTGTGGTGTACGAGGGCCGCAAGGAAGAAATGGATCCGAACAAGGCCCGCTATGCGCGCAAGACATCGGCGCGCACGCTCTCCGAAATCATTCCGGGCGCAGACGTCTTCCTCGGCCTCTCGGCCGGGGGTGTTCTCAAGGCGGAGATGGTCGCGAAAATGGCCGACAAGCCGCTGATCCTCGCGCTCGCCAACCCGGAGCCGGAGATCCTGCCCGATGTCGCGAAGAGCGTGCGTCCCGACGCGGTGATGGCGACGGGGCGTTCGGATTACCCGAACCAGGTCAATAACGTCCTGTGCTTTCCGTTCATTTTTCGCGGCGCGCTCGACGTCGGCGCGACCGCGATCAACGAACCGATGAAGCTCGCCGCGGTGCGCGCCATCGCGGATCTTGCCATGGCGGAGCAGTCGGATGTCGTGGCGGCGGCCTATGGCGAGCAGAACCTCAAATTCGGGCCCGAGTACCTGATCCCGAAACCCTTCGATCCGCGCCTCATCGCCAAAATCGCCCCGGCGGTGGCCAGGGCGGCCATGGACTCCGGAGTCGCCACGCGCCCGATCGCCGACTTCGACGCCTACCGCAATCAGCTCCTGCAGTTCGTCTACCACTCCGGCCTCATCATGAAGCCGATCTTCACGGCGGCGAAGGAGGGCCCGCGGCGTCGGATCGTATTTGCCGAGGGCGAGGACGAGCGCATTCTGCGCGCGGCGCAGGTCGTGGTGGACGAGGGCCTCGCCAAACTGATCCTGGTGGGCAGACCCGCCGTCGTCGAGAGGCGCATCGAGCGCTACGGGCTGCGCATCCGCACCGGGACGGATTTCGAGCTCGTCAATCCCGAGTCCGATCCGCGCTACCGCGAATACTGGACCGAGTACCACCGCCTCACGGACCGCCGTGGAGTCTCCCAGCAGTACGCCCAGATCGAGATGCGCCGCCGCCACACGCTGATCGGCGCCATGATGATCCACCGCGGCGAGGCCGAAGGAATGATCTGCGGCACCTTTGGCACGTATGCCTCGCACCTGCAGTACGTCGACCAGGTCATCGGCCGGCGGCCCGGAGCGAAGCATTTCTACGCGATGAACGTGCTGATGCTGCCCAGGCGCACGGTCTTCATCTGCGATACCTATGTCCACCTCGACCCCACTGCCGAGGAGCTCGCGGAAATGACGGCGCTCGCCGCCGAGGCGGTCCGCCGCTTCGGCGTGGTCCCCAAGGCGGCGCTGCTCTCGCATTCGAGCTTCGGCTCGAGCGATGCGCCTTCCGCCCAGAAAATGCGGCGGGCCCTGGAGCTCACCCTTTCGCTCGCACCGGAACTGGAGATCGAAGGCGAGATGCACGGCGATGCGGCGCTCAACGCCGAGCTGCGGCTTGCGGGATTCCCGCGTTCGCGGCTGAAGGAGGAAGCGAACCTTCTGATCATGCCGACGCTGGACGCCGCCAACATCGCCTTCAACCTGCTGAAAACCGCCGCAGGCGACGGCATCACGATCGGGCCGATCCTGCTCGGCGCGGCGCGCCCGGTTCACATCCTCACTTCCTCGGCCACGGTGAGGCGCATCGTCAACATGACCGCGCTGACCGTGGTGGACGCGAACGCCTCCCATGGGGAGACGCGGTCCTCGCCGCGCCGGGGCTGAAGAACTGCACTCACCCGCGCACGCCTACCCCTACCGGCCTCGAGCATGGCCTTGGTTTCCGAGTCAACCAAATCCAAAGCGGGGCTCATTCTCACCGGAGGCGGCGCCCGGGCCGCCTATCAGGTCGGCGTGCTGAAGGCGGTGAGGGAGCTCCTGCCGCACCCAGAAAAGAGCCCGTTTCCCATCCTTTGCGGCACATCGGCGGGCGCGGTCAATGCCGCAACGCTCGCGGTGTTCGCCGACAATTTCGACGCCGCGGTAGGCAATCTTCTCGATGTATGGGAGCACTTTCACGTCCATCACGTCTACCGCTCCGATCCGATCGGAATCGCCCGCGTCGGGGTGCGCTGGCTCGCCGCGATCACGCTGATCTCGCGCACCAGCCCGGTCGCGCTGCTCGACAGCAGCCCGCTTGCCGATATGCTGGCGCGCAATCTCGACTTCGGCCGCATCCAGGAGAACATCGACAACCGCCATCTGTACGCGGTCTCGATCACCTGTTCCGGATACTCATCCGGCCAGAGCGTGTCCTTCTATCAGGGAGGGCCCGGCACCGAGGCCTGGGAGAGCACCCAGCGCGTCGGTGCGGCGATGCCGATCCGGGTCGAGCATCTGATGGCCTCCGCGGCATTGCCGTTCATATTCCCCGCGGTGAAGATCAACCGCGAATACTTCGGCGACGGATCGATGCGCCAGATCGCCCCGATCAGCCCGGCGCTGCACTTGGGCGCCGACCGGGTGCTGGTGGTGGGCACCGGCCAGCAGGCCGCGCACGCCGAGCCGCCGCGGGTGCGCGGCAGCCTCTATCCGTCGCTCGCGCAAATCGCCGGCCACGCCTTGAACAGCATTTTCCTGGACAGCCTCAACGCCGACATCGAGCTCCTGCACCGGATCAACCGCACCATCAGCCTGATTCCCCCGGAAAAACTCCGGGAGGCGGGACTGCCTTTGCGGCAGATCAAGGTGCTGGTGATCACGCCGAGCCAGCCTTTGGAGCGCATCGCGGTGCGTCACGTGAACGAGCTGCCCGGGACGGTACGGTTCCTTCTGCGCGGAATCGGCGCCATGAACCGCAACGGATCGAACCTGGCGAGCTATCTGCTCTTCGAGCGCGGCTACTGCCAGGCGCTGATCGAGCTCGGCTACCAGGACACCATGGCGCGCCGCCCCGAAGTGCTGGAGTTTTTGGGTCCCCGACAATAAACTTGAAATTCCATTCGCCGCGGCCCCGTCTCATGAATCAGCCTTCCGATCCGTTCGAATTCCTGAAAAACCTGTGGGGTCCGATGGGATTGCCGCTGGCGGGGGTGGCGGCCCCGACCCTCGGCCAGGACGAGATCGAAAGGCGCATCGCGGAGCTGAGATTGGTGGAAAACTGGCTCAACATGAATCTCAACGTTCTGCGCGCGACCGTTCAGGGCCTGGAACTGCAGAAATCCGGCCTCGCAGCGATGCGGGAGGCTGCCGAGGCAGGGAAAGCGCAGGACGATCCGTCGGAAAAATAAGCCCGGCTTATAGCCGCAGAGCGGGAATTCAATATTGGAGTTCGCCAACCGAGGAGAAGAAATGCCGAAAGCCATACGCATCCAACAACAGGGCGGGCCTGAGGTTCTGAAATGGGAAGACGTTCAGGTCGGGGACCCCGGCCCGGGAGAGGCGCGGGTGCGCCACAAGGCCTGCGGACTCAACTTCCTCGACGTCTATCAGCGCAGCGGCCTGTACAAGATCCCTTTGCCCTCGGGAATGGGCAACGAAGGGGCCGGCGTGGTCGAGGTGATCGGCGCGGGGGTCACGCACGTGAAGGTGGGCGACCGTGTGGCCTACGCCGGCGGCGCTCCGGGGGCCTATTCAGAACTGCGCAACATGTCCGCCGACCGGCTGGTCGTGCTGCCCGAAGGCATTTCATTCGAGACCGGCGCGGCGATGATGTTGAAAGGCATGACGGCGCAGTACCTAATCAGGCGCACCTACAAGGTCCAATCGGGCGAAACCGTCCTGTTCCACGCTACTGCGGGCGGGGTCGGACTGATAGCGTGCCAGTGGCTGAAGGCGCTCGGCGCCACGGTGATCGGCACGGCCGGGTCGGAGGAAAAGTGCGCGCTCGCCAAGGCGCACGGCGCCGACCACTGCATCAACTACCGCAAGGAGAATTTCGTCGAACGCGTGAAGGCGCTCACCGGCGGCAAGGGCGTGCCGGTGGTGTACGACTCGGTCGGGAAGGACAGCTTCACGGGATCGCTCGACTGCCTGCAGCCGCGCGGGCTGATGGTGAGCTTCGGCAACTCCTCGGGAGCGGTGCCGGCTTTCGAGCTGGGAGTGCTCTCGCAGAAGGGATCGCTCTACGTCACCCGCCCGACCCTGGTCACTCACACCTCCAAGCGCGAAGATCTCGTGGCGACCGCGAAAGACCTGTTCGACGTGGTGCTCTCGGGCAAGGTGAAGATCGAGGTGAATCACCGTTACGCGCTCAAGGATGCGGCCCAGGCGCAGCGCGACCTCGAAGGGCGCAAGACGACCGGATCGACGATCCTGA
>DASPXL010000107.1:0-2510 GCA_035637375.1 Burkholderiales bacterium | reverse complement strand
CGCGCGCCGGATCGATTTCCAAGAACTCACCGAGCAGGCCGCTCGCCCGGATCGCGTCACCCACCGTGCTTCCTTCGGGCAGCGCCACCCGGCGCAGCACCTGCCGCCCGGGGAGGGCGTACACGACCTCGATCGACAGCTCGCTCACGTGCGGGCGTACTTCTGCGCGGCGCGGCGAACGAAGGCTTCGACCAAGCCGTCGGCGATACCGTGAAACACCGGTCCGATGGCCCTTTCGAGGATCGCGCTGGAGAATTCGTAGCGCAGGCTGAGCTCCACCTTGCAGCCGTTCTCTCCGAGCCCGGTAAACGACCAGCTGCCTTCCAGGCTGCGAAACGGACCCGATACCAGCTTCATGTCGATGCGCGCGCCGGGCTGATCGAGATTCTCGGTGGTGAATTCCTGTTTCAAACCGTGAAAGTCGACGCGCAGGGTGGCGACGGTCCGGCCCGGCTCGCGCAGCGACACGACGGCCCGGTCGCACCAGGGAAGGAACTGCGGGTAGGATTCGACGTCGGCGACCAGCGCGAACATGGCTTGCGCGCCGTGGCCGACCAGGGCCGAGCGGTCGATCACCGTCATCGTTGTAAAATTGAAAAATTTTATAGGAAACGCGCCGCCGTGACGATCGTCGAGAACCGCAAGGCGCCCCACGATTATTTCATCGAGGAGCGCTACGAAGCGGGCATCGCCCTGGAGGGCTGGGAGGTCAAGGCGATCCGCGCGGGGCGCGCGCAGCTGAAAGAAGCCTACGTGATCGTGCGAAACGGCGAGATCTTCCTGATCGGCGCGCACATCAGCGCGCTCCCGGCCGCCTCCACGCACGTGCGGCCCGATCCCGTGCGCACGCGCAAGCTCCTGCTCCACGCGGAGGAGATCCGCCGCCTCATCGGCAAGGTCGATCGCGCCGGCTACACCCTGGTGCCGCTCGACCTGCACTACGTGCGCGGGCGGGTCAAGATCGCCATGGGTCTTGGCAAAGGCAAGAAGCAGTACGACAAGCGAGCCTCCGAGAAAGAGAAGGAATGGAAGCGCGAGCAGCAGCGGCTGCTGCGAGCGCGTGGTTAACTACTATTCCTATTAGCTCGTAGCGACTTTCGTTTTAGCGGATGCGTCGGCTTCGCTCGCGAGCTGCAGCCAGGTGTCCACCACCGTGTCGGGGTTGAGCGAGAGGCTCTCGATGCCTTCCTGCACCAGCCATTTTGCGAAGTCGAGATGGTCCGAGGGCCCCTGCCCGCAGATGCCGACGTACTTGCCCGCCTTGCGGCAGGCCTGGATCGCCAGGCGCAGCATCGCCTTGACCGCGGGATCGCGCTCGTCGAACGCGTCGGCGACGAGCCCGGAGTCGCGGTCCAGGCCGAGCGTGA
Source organism: Burkholderiales bacterium (assembly GCA_035637375.1). Classification (GTDB taxonomy): domain Bacteria; phylum Pseudomonadota; class Gammaproteobacteria; order Burkholderiales; family SG8-39; genus VBDM01. Next base: position 1,143 of record DASPXL010000107.1, on the reverse strand, counting down.
GCTGGGTGAGGTCGTTCGAGCCGATCGAGAAGCCGTCGAAGTGCTCGAGAAACTGCTCGGCAAGAATCGCATTCGAAGGCAGCTCGCACATCATGATGAGCCGCAGCCCGTTCTCGCCCCGCTTCAGCCCGTTCGCCGCGAGCAGCTCGATCACGCGGCGGCACTCCTTGATCGTGCGCACGAACGGCACCATGATCTCGACGTTGGTGAGCCCGAGGTCGCCTCTCACCCTGCGCATCGCCTGGCATTCCAGCTCGAAGCAGTCGCGGAACGACTCCGCGATGTAGCGCGAGGCGCCGCGGAAGCCGAGCATCGGATTCTCCTCGTCGGGCTCGTAGCGCGCCCCCCCGATCAGCTTCTTGTACTCGTTCGACTTGAAATCCGACAGCCGCACGATCACGGGCTTGGGCCAGAACGCGGCGGCGATGGTGGCGACGCCTTCGGTGAGCCTCTCCACGAAGAACGCCCGCGGATCGCGGTAGCCGCGCGCCGCGTGCTCGACCTCGCGCTTGAGCTTCTCGGGCAGATCCGGATACTCGATGACCGCCTTGGGATGCACGCCGATCATGTTGTTGATGACGAACTCCAGGCGCGCGAGGCCCACTCCCCAGTTGGGCAGCGCCTGGAAGTCGAACGCGAGCTGCGGATTGCCGATGTTCATGGTGATCTTCACCGGGCACTTCGGCATCTCCCCGTAGTCCCGCGAAGTGACCTCGATCTCGAGGATGCCGCGATAGATGTTTCCCGTGTCCCCTTCCGCGCAGGACACGGTGCAGGCTTCGCCGTCCTTGAGCCTGGCGGTGGCGTCGCCGCAGCCCACCACGGCGGGGATGCCGAGCTCGCGCGCGATGATGGCCGCGTGGCAGGTGCGCCCGCCGCGGTTGGTGACGATCGCCGCGGCGCGCTTCATCACCGGCTCCCAGTTGGGATCGGTCATGTCGGTGACGATGATGTCCCCGGGCCTGACCCGCCCCATCTCGGAAGCGTCCTCGACCACCCGCACGGCGCCCGCGCCGATCTTGTGGCCGATCGCGCGGCCGGTGGCGAGGATCTCCGATTTCCGCTTCAGCCGGTAGCGTTCCTGGCCGTCGCCCGACTTGCGCGACTTCACCGTCTCGGGCCTCGCCTGGAGGATGTAGATCT
>DASPXL010000106.1:0-1834 GCA_035637375.1 Burkholderiales bacterium | reverse complement strand
GAAGAAAGCGCGGCGAGCTTTTCGGTGAGCCGCCCGTCAGGGCTTAGCTTACTGCTTATCGCCCAACCTACGAGGGCGCCGGCCGCTGCGCCAATGACCCACAGATCGTGGCCGATCGTCGCTCCGACTATCAGCCCGATCACCAAGCCCAAGCCGACAATCCACATGGAACCTCCCCGGCCCCGTTGAGTCAGCGCATCTGGTCCGCCATGCTAGAAGCATACTCAAGCGTGCGCAACCATGGCTAGACCAACCCATCCATCACCATCACCTCGACATAATCCCCTGCCTTGACCGTCCCCTGCTCGTGCCCGAGCACGACAAAGCAGTTCGCCTCCGACATCGATCGCAAAATCCCCGAGCCTTGCGCGCCGGTGAGGCGCACGCTCCATTCGCTATTCTTCAGCTCGAGAATTCCGCGCTGGTATTCGGTGCGGCCGGGTTTCTTGCGCATCGCGGTCTCCGATTTCGCGCGCAGCAGCGGCAGGTCGGTGTCGTTGCGGCCCATCATCGTCAACAGCGCGCCGCGCACGAAGTGGTAGAAGGTCACCATGACCGCGACCGGATTGCCGGGCAGGCCGAATAGATACGCCGATTTCCCGCGCGCGCGGATGCGGCCGAAGGCCATCGGGCGGCCCGGGCGCATGGCGATTTTCCAGAACACGACTTCGCCGAGCTTCGCCATCATCTGCCTGGTGAAGTCGGCTTCGCCCACCGACACGCCGCCCGAGGTCACCACCGCGTCGGCGCTCGCCGCAGCCTTGCGGAACGCGGCTTCCAATTTTTTCGGGTCGTCGCGCACGACACCCAGGTCGATCACTTCGCAGCCCAGGCGCTGCAGCATGCCCCAGAGCGTGTAGCGGTTGGAGTCGTAGACTTCGCCGGCCTTCAGCTTCTTCCCGACCGAGACCAGCTCGTCGCCGGTGGAGAAGAACGCGACGCGCAGCTTCCGCCGCACGTTCACCTCGCCGATGCCGAGCGATGCGATCAATCCGAGCTCAGCCGGGCGCAGCAGCGCTCCGGCGCGCAGCGCGGGCTTCCCTTTTTGCAGGTCTTCGCCCGCGAGCCGGCGGTTCTGCCCCGGCTCCTGCCCGGGCGGGATCGAGATGCGGTTGCCGTCCACCGTCACGGCTTCCTGGATGACGACCGTGTCGGTGTTCCTGGGCATCACTGCGCCCGTCATGACGCGCACGCACTCGCCGTGCCCGACCTCGCCCGTGAACTCCTTGCCGGCGTAAGCCGTGCCGATCTCGGTGAGCGTCACCGGCATGTGCGCGCCGAGGTCGTCGTTCCTCACCGCGTAGCCGTCCATCGCCGAGTTGTCGTGCGAGGGGACGTTGATCGGCGAGACGATGTCCCGCGCGAGCACGCGCCCGAGCGCGGCGCGCACGGGAAGCTTCTCGACGCCGGAGACGGGCGTCACGAATCCACGGATGACTTCGTTCGCCCTCGCGACCGGCAGCGCGTCCGGATCGTAGTCGCTGGTGCAGCTGATGACTTCCTTTAGGGTAGCCATTCGCGGAATTATCGCGCTTTGGCGCGCGAATCGTCCGGGCGGAACCGACGTGTCTCTACGCGCAGTTCCAGACCCGCTGGCTCAAGTTCGTCGACGACGTCGAATTCTTCGCCGATATAAGGGCGCCAAAGTGCATTGGCGCTACGCCGGCAGCTCTTCGACTGAATTCCTTATCAATCTATTTCGCGGACACCATGAGGCGCGCGGCCGGCGGGCACAGCATCGAGCGCCGGCATCTCGCCATAGACCGCCTCGACGACGCGCTTCACTTCCTCTTCGCTCGCCGGAACGGCATAGAAGGTTTCGCCTGCTTTCTGC
>DASPXL010000105.1:0-21458 GCA_035637375.1 Burkholderiales bacterium | reverse complement strand
CTCAGGCGAATGCCTTCCCACCGGCCGAAGGTGGGTGAGCCGCTGCGGATGTCCACCGCGACATCGAAGATTTCCCCGGCGACGACGCGGATGAGCTTGCCCTGCGGCTGGCGGATCTGGTAGTGCAGCCCGCGCAGCACGCCCTTCTCCGAGCGCGAGTGATTGTCCTGAACGAAGCGCGCACGGATTCCCGCGCGCTCGAACTCCCGCTCGTTCCAGCTTTCGAAGAAGAATCCGCGCGCGTCGCCGAACACTCGGGGCTCAAGGAGGAGCACATCGGGGAGTCGTGTCGGGACGACCTTCATGCGGCGCGCGGACCCGCCCCGTCCCGCAGCAGCGAAAGCAGGTAGTCGCCATAGCCGCTGCTCTTGAGAGGCACCGCCAGGCGCTCAAGCTCCGCCGCGCTGATATAGTCCATCCGCCACGCGATCTCCTCCGGGCAGCAGATCTTCATTCCCTGGCGGCGCTCCAGCGTCTCGATGAAGTGGCTCGCCTCGAGCAGGGATTCGTGGGTGCCGGTGTCGAGCCAGGCGTGCCCGCGCCCCAGCGGAACAACGTCGAGCTCGCCGCGCCTGAGGTAGTGGCGATTGACATCGGTGATCTCGAGCTCGCCGCGGGCCGATGGCTTGAGCGATCGCGCGACGCGAGCGACTTCGCCGTCGTAGAAATAAAGCCCCGTCACGGCAAAACGCGACTTCGGCAGGCTGGGCTTTTCTTCGATGCTCACTGCGCGGTCGGCTGCGTCGAACTCGACCACGCCGTAGCGCTGCGGATCGCGGACCGGGTAGGCAAACACCGTCGCCCCCGACTTCTTCTTGGCGGCGCGCTGCAAGTCGGCTTGGAGGTCGTGGCCGTAGAAGATGTTGTCGCCGAGCACCAGCGCGCAAGGCTCGCCGTCGATGAATTTCTCGCCGATGAGGAACGCCTGGGCGATGCCCCCGGGGTGCGGCTGCGCGGCGTAGCGGAAATTCAGTCCCAGGCGCGCCCCGTCGCCGAGCAGCTGCTCGAAGCGCGGGGTGTCCTGGGGCGTCGAGATCACGAGGATGTCGCGGATGCCGGCGAGCATCAGCGTGCTCAACGGGTAGTAGATCATCGGCTTGTCGTAGACCGGCAGCAGCTGCTTGGACACGACCTGCGTGACCGGGTAGAGCCGGGTGCCAGAGCCGCCGGCGAGGATGATGCCTTTCACGCCTCGCCCCGCGTGGCGTAGTTCTTCTCTATCCAGTGGCGGTAGGCCCCGCTCGTCACATGGGCGACCCAATCCGGGTTGTCCAGGTACCAGGCGACCGTCTTGCGCAGTCCTGAGTCGAAGCTCTCGGCCGCCTTCCAGCCGATTTGACTGGAGATCTTGGTCGAGTCCATCGCGTAACGGTGATCGTGGCCCGGGCGGTCCTTGACAAATGAAATCAGGGTGGAATGCGGGCTCTTGCGGTTGGGCCTCGCTTCGTCGAGCAGCGCGCAGATGGCGTTCACCACCTCGAGGTTGGTCTTCTGGTTATTGCCGCCGACGTTGTAGCTCTCGCCGACGCGGCCGCGCGCCAGGACCTGGCGGATCGCGGCGCAATGATCCTGCACGTAGAGCCAGTCGCGCACATTGCCCCCGTCGCCGTACACGGGCAGCGGCTTGCGGGTGAGGCCGTTCAGAATCATGAGGGGGATCAGCTTTTCGGGGAACTGGTACGGGCCGTAGTTGTTCGAGCAGTTGACCGCGAGAGTCGGAAGCCCGTAGGTATGATGGTACGCCCGGACCAGGTGGTCGGCGGCCGCCTTGGAAGCGGCGTAGGGGCTGCTGGGTGCAAACGGGGTCGATTCGCTGAACGGCGGATCGCGGGGTCCGAGCGAGCCGAATACCTCGTCGGTCGAGATGTGCAGGAACCGGAAATCCCCGCGTTGCGAGGGCGCGCGCTTTCCCCACCAGACCCGGGCCTCCTCGAGCAGTCCGAAGGTGCCGACGACGTTGGTCTGAACAAACTCGGCGGGTCCGAGGATGGAACGATCGACGTGGCTTTCGGCGGCGAAGTGAACGATCGCGCGCGGGGCGTGTTCCTCGAGGACGCGCCGCAAGAGATCCCGGTCGCAGATATCTCCGTGGACGAATACGTGCGCCGGGTTTCCCTCGAGACCCTCGAGGTTTGCAGGATTGCCTGCGTAGGTGAGCTTGTCCAGGTTGACCAGGGGCTCCCCGCCGTGCGCGAACCACGCCATGACAAAATTCGAGCCTATGAAGCCGGCGCCACCTGTGACCAGAACTGTCATTCCGCGGCGCGCTCCAGCGCCTTCAATTTCGCGTACTTGTTGAAGCTGTTCATGCAACCGATCGCGATATGCACCAGGCCCGGCACGCCGTCGAGAAAGCCCAGCCGAAGCAGGTAGAACTTGATGAACCGCAGCAGGGGCGAGAGCACGAGGTGCAGCGCGTTCGCGCGGCGGCCCGCGGCGCGCATCGACTCGGCCTGCAGGCTCGTGTAGCGGTTCTGCTTGTCGAGGTATTTCTCCAGCGTTTCCGCGGAATCATGCAGCAGATCGCCCGAGAGCCTGAGCACCGGCGATCGGGTCAGCACCTTCTCATGCACCAGCTCGCCGCCCCAGCGCGCATGCGCGCGGTGAAACAGGCGCACGCTCCAGTCGGGATAGCCTTCCCCGTGCTTGAGCCAGCGTCCCAGAAAACGGTTGCGGCGCGGCATGGCGTAGACAAAGCCGCGCGGCGCCTTGATCTCCTCGGTGATTTGCTCGCGAAGCTCCCGGCTCACGCGCTCGTCCGCGTCCACGCACAAAACCCAATCATGGCTTGCGGCCTCGACGGCGAATTGCTTTTGCGCGCCGAACCCAAGCCACTCCTTTTGGATCACGCGCGCGCCGCGGCGGGCGGCGAGCTCGAGCGTGCCGTCGGTGGAGCCCGAGTCCACCACGATGACCTCCTCGGCGAACGCGACGCTTTCCAGGCAGCGCTCGAGCTGCGCGGCGGCGTTGCGGGTGATGATGGCTGCGGACAAGGCCATGGTGTGAAGGAGGGGCCGGCAAACCCGTATAATCAGCGGCTTATGCGCGGTATTCTAACCGCTTTCCGCGCCTTGCGGCCGGAGGGCTCCGGGTGTCGATGAAAACAATTCTGATCGTCAAGACTTCCTCGCTTGGCGATGTCGTCCACAACCTGCTGAAAGGCGCTTTGATGGCGCGAGCCGCGAAGGGAAGACATCATGGATTTGACGTCGGCTCCGCGCATGAGCCGATCGCTGCGCGGTTCTACGACGTCGCGCTCCAAACGCTCGGGGCGTTCTGATGTGGAGGATCGGATATCAGGTGCTCCTTTGGCTCGCGTTTCCCTGGGTGCTCGCGCGCTTGTGGTGGCGGGGGCGCGCGGAGCCCGCATACAGGCGGGGCATCGGCGAGCGATTCGGCTTCTACGGCGAGCCGCCCGCGAAGCCGGTGATCTGGCTGCATGCGGTATCGGTGGGTGAGACGCGCGCCGCGGAGCCGCTCCTGCGCGCGCTGCAATCCCGGCATCCTGAGTGCGGACTCCTTGTTACCCAGATGACGGCGACCGGGCGGGAGGCGGCGCAGCATTTGCTTGGCGGCGCCGTTCGCGTCGCGTGGCTCGCTTATGACTATCCGTCGGCGGTAAGGCGTTTCCTGCGCCATTTTCGGCCGCGTCTCGGGATCCTGATGGAGACCGAGATCTGGTTCAACCTCGTGCACGAGTGTGAACGCTCGGGCGTGCCGCTTCTGCTCGCCAACGCCCGGATGTCGGCCAGGTCGGCCCGCGGCTACGCCCTGGTCGGGCCGCTTGTGCGCTCGGCGCTCGGGCACCTGAGCGCCGTCGCAGCGCAGACAGCCGAGGACGCGGAGCGGCTTCGGTCCCTCGGCGCTCGCGCAGTGGAAGTCACCGGGAACCTCAAGTTCGATGCCGAGCCGGGCGCCGGCAGCGAATCGCTTGCAGCCGAGTTCAGACGCCGGTTCGGCGACCGCGCGGTGCTGCTTGCCGCAAGCACGCGCGAGGGCGAGGAAGAGCTGCTCCTTGACGCGCTGGAAAAAAACTCCCTCGGCGGCGCAATCGTGGTGATCGTGCCGCGCCACCCGCAACGCTTCGACTCCGTGGCGCGACTCCTCGCCGCCCGGGGGCTGAAGTTCACGCGGCGCAGCGCCAATGCGCCGCTCGATCAAGGCTGCGACATCATGATCGGCGACAGCATGGGCGAGATGGACGCGTATTATCGGGCCTGCGATGCGGCTTTCGTCGGCGGAAGCTTGCTTGCCTACGGCGGGCAGAACCTGATCGAGGCTTGCGCGGCGGGCGTGCCGGTGCTGGTCGGGCCTTACACCTACAATTTTTCGCAGGCCGCCGAAAGCGCGATCGCCGCCGGCGCGGCCGTCCGGGTCAACGACGCCGGGGAGGCGATGCGGGTTGCGCGCTCGCTCCTGCAGGACCGGGGGTCGCGCGAGCGCATGGGAAGGGCCGGAATCGCTTTCTGCGCGGCCCATCGCGGCGCTGCCGGGCGGACGCTCGCGATCTGCGAGCGATTGATCGACTCCTCCGCCGCCAGCAGCTTGTCGAAAAAGGGGGCACGCTCTCTACATCCCCCCAATTGAGGCTGCAGAAAGACGCTTCCCCGCCGGGAGGTCAGTTCGTCCCCAGCAGACGGTTCACTTCCTCGATGTCGGCCTCGCCGAGAGCCCCCGCGGCGGACTTGAGTTTCAGGCCGTTTAGGATCGTGTCATAGCGCGCCCGCGAGAGATCGCGCAGGGTGCTGTAGACTTGCTGCTGGGCGTTCAGGACGTCGATATTGATGCGCACGCCGACCTCGTAGCCGAGCTTGTTCGAGTCGAGCGCGCTCCGGCTGGAAACGAGCGCCGCCTCCAGGGCTTTCACCTGCGCCATGCCGTTGGTCACTCCAAGATAGGATTGACGCGCGGACAACGCCGCGGTCCGCCGAGTGCTTTCCAGGTCCTGCTGGGCTTTTTCGCGATTGGCGACCGCTTGCCGCACCAGCGAGCTGACGTTGCCTCCCGCGTAGAGAGGGATGGCAAGCTGCAGCCCGATCGTGCGGCTGGTCGTATCGGAGGCGGTGTTATTGATCGCGGTGGCGCTGATGCTCGAAGAGTTCGCGCCCGCGCTGCCGACGATGTTCAGGGTGGGCAAATGCCCGGCGCGAGCGCGCTCGATCTCGCGCACGGCGATCTCGAGCGCGGCTTCCTGCGCGCGCACCGGGTAGCCCTGGTTCGCCGCGGCGGTGGCCCAGTCCTCCATCGAATTCGGCTTGGGAGGGTTGAGCTCGATGCTGGATTTCAGCGGCTCGAGCCGCTCGGGGAACTTGCCGACGATCTGCTGCAAGGCGCGCTTCTTGAATTCAAGATCGCTTTGAGCCGCGATTTCCTGGGAGGTCGCGAGGTCGAAACGCGCCTGGGCCTCGTGAGTGTCGGTGATGGTCGCAGTGCCGACCTCGAAATTGCGCTTCGCCTGGGCGAGCTGCTCGGAGATCGCCACCTTCTGCCCTTGGATGAATGCCAGGCTGTCCTGCGAGGCGAGCACGTCGAAATAGGCCTGCGCAACGCGTACGATGAGATCCTGGGTCGCCTGGCCGAAAACGGCTTCGGCCTGCGCCGCCTTGAATCCGGCCTCCCTGTAGACCTGGATGTTTTGCCAATTGAACAGGGGCTGCGTGAGCGTAACCGCGAAACCGTTGGAGTTGCCCAGCCGCTGGGAATCCGGCGCGGCGCCGCGGAACGAAATGTCGATATTGTTGTACTGGGTGAACGCGGTGGCGTTGACGATGGGCAGGACCTGCGCCAGCCCCTGCGGGAGGTTTTCCAGGCCGGCGTCGCGCGTCGCGCGTGCCGAAGCATACGAAGAGTCGTTCGCGAGCGCGTCGCGATAAATCTGCAAAAGGTCGGCGCCACGCACCGGGGCAGCGCACAGGGCAACGATCAGCGGCAGGGCGAAACGAAGCTGTGGCATAGCCGCCGCGGCCTGGACAGAGTTACCGCTAGAATTCGAAGCGCGCCGGCTGCAGCGCGTTCTTGAGCGGAGCGAGATAGGTTTCGAACAGATCGGTCGTGTGGTATGAGCCTTCGCCGACGCAGGTGATGAGCCGCGCTTCCATCACAGGCGGATCGCCGACGACGGCGAATAATCGTCCCCCTGCCCTGAGCTGCGAAAGCAGGGCCTGCGGCATCAGCGGCGTCGAGCCGGTCAGGACGATGATGTCGTAAGGCGCGTGTGTCTGCCATCCTTGCGCCGCGTCGCCGAGCTCCGCCGTGACGTTCTCCACGCCGGCGCGCCGCAGGTTGTCCTCGCCGAACGCCTTCAGCTTCGGATTGATCTCCACGGAATGCACGTGGTGCGCCCGGGCGGCGAGGAGCGCCGCGAGATAGCCGCTGCCGGTGCCGACCTCGAGCACCCGCTCGCTCTTCTTCACCGCCAGCTCCTGCAGGATGCGCGCCTCGACCTTGGGCTGCATCATGCGCTCGCCCTCGCCCGCGTTTTCGTAGAGCGGAATCTCCAAGTCCGAGAAAGCGAACTCCCGGTACGCCTCGGGGACGAAATCCTCGCGGCGCACCACGTACAGAAGATCGAGCACGTCCTGGTCGAGCACCTCCCAAGGACGGATCTGCTGCTCCACCATGTTGAAGCGGGCTTGCTCGACGTTCATGACAAGATGGGAAGTCGGGCGAAAGGCGGCGATTTTAGCACTGTTTACCTCGTGTTCCGGCGACCTGCGCTTTAGTCGAGCGTCTCGCGATAGCGCGCGAGCGCCACGGCGCCCGCGACGAGCAGGAACACCCCGATCGGCCAGAGATTCGGAAGGATCTCGGCGGCCTCGTTGCCCTTGAGCAATACGCGCCCGCGGGTGATACGCTTGCCAACCCTGCTCTCTTGAGGTAAGGTCTATCGAGCAACGTAGGGGTCCTGGCCGAGCGCGATTGCTCCAAGCCGGGTGAGAGCACACCCTTGGAACCTGATGCGGATAATGCCGCCGCAGGGAAGCGTTGACCGGCCGGTCCTTTCGCTCCCCGCGGTGTAGACGTGAGAGGAGCGCCATGAACGCCAATCCGAAGTTTATCGCCCAGGCCGCGCGAGTCGATGAAGCGGCGATAAAGCCTTTGCCAAACTCGCGCAAGGTGTACGTCGAGGGCTCGCGTCGCGATATCCGGGTGCCGATGCGTGAGGTCGCTCAGTCGGATACGCCGGCTTCCTTCGGCGCCGAGAAAAATCCGCCGATCTACGTCTACGATACCTCCGGGCCCTACACCGACCGGCGGGCGAGAATCGATATCCGGCAGGGTCTTGCTCCCTTGCGCGCAGCTTGGATCGAGGAACGCAGCGACACAGCGCAACTTTCCGGGCCGACCTCGAGATACGGCCGCGAACGCCTGATCGATCCCGTGCTCGCAGAATTGCGCTTCAACTTGAAGCGCCAGCCCCGTCGCGCGAAGGCGGGCCGGATCGTGACTCAGTTTCACTACGCAAGAAAAGGCACGGTGACACCGGAAATGGAATTCATCGCCATCCGTGAGAACCAGCGCCGTGATGCTCTGCCCGACCTGATCACGCGCCAGCATCCGGGCCAGGACTTCGGCGCTTCGATTCCCAGAGCGATCACGCCCGAATTCGTGCGCGACGAGGTCGCGCGCGGACGCGCCATCATCCCGGCGAACATCAACCACCCCGAGTCAGAGCCGATGATCATCGGGCGGAATTTTTTCGTGAAGATCAATGCCAACATCGGCAACTCGGCTGTGAGCTCCGGGATCGCCGAGGAAGTGGAGAAAATGACTTGGGCGATACGCTGGGGAGGAGACACCGTTATGGATCTCTCCACCGGCAAGCACATTCACGAAACGCGCGAATGGATCATCCGCAACAGCCCCGTGCCGATCGGCACGGTGCCGATCTACCAGGCGCTGGAGAAGGTGGACGGGAAAGCCGAAGAGCTCACGTGGGAAATTTACCGCGACACCCTGATCGAGCAGGCGGAGCAGGGCGTGGATTACTTCACCATCCACGCCGGGGTGCGGCTGCCCTTCATTCCGCTTACCGCGAAACGCATGACCGGAATCGTCTCGCGCGGTGGCTCGATCATGGCCAAGTGGTGCCTGGCGCACCACGAGGAGAGCTTTCTCTACACGCATTTCGAGGAGATCTGCGAGATCATGGCTGCCTACGATGTGAGCTTTTCACTCGGCGATGGCTTGCGGCCCGGCTCGATCTACGACGCGAACGACGAGGCGCAGATCGCGGAGCTGAAGACGCTCGGTGAGCTGACCGATATCGCCTGGCGCCGCGACTGCCAGGTGATGATCGAGGGGCCCGGACACGTGCCCATGCAGCTCATCAAAGAGAACATGGATCTGCAGTTGAAGTACTGCAAGGAAGCGCCGTTCTACACACTGGGACCGCTCACCACCGATATCGCGCCGGGATACGATCACATCACCAGCGCAATCGGCGCGGCAATGATCGGCTGGTATGGAACGGCGATGCTCTGCTACGTCACTCCCAAGGAGCACTTGGGGCTGCCCGACAAGGATGATGTCAAGGACGGCATCATTGCCTACAAGATCGCTGCACACGCAGCCGACCTTGCCAAAGGCCATCCCGGCGCGCAGATCCGCGACAATGCGCTCTCCAAGGCGCGCTTCGAGTTCCGCTGGGAGGACCAGTTCAACCTCGGCCTCGACCCGGACAAGGCGAAGAGCTTCCACGATGAAACCCTTCCCCAGGAGGGCGCGAAGCTCGCGCATTTCTGCTCGATGTGCGGTCCGCATTTCTGCTCGATGAAGATCACCCAGGATGTGCGCGAGTACGCCGAGAAGCACGGTGTGTCGGAAGCCGACGCACTCAAGAAAGGCATGGAGCAGAAGGCGATTGAGTTCGTGAAGAAGGGCGCCGAGATCTATCAGAAGGCCTAGGGCGCGCTTCGTAAAACACCGGCGTCCGCCGGCAAGCCCAGGAACGACAATGGATGTGGTTTTGCTGGCAAAAGCGCTGGTCCTGGGTGTCGTCGAAGGTTTGACCGAGTTCCTGCCGATCTCCTCCACCGGCCACCTGATTCTCGCGGGTGATCTCCTTGGCTTCAGCGACGAGAAGGCCAAGGTCTTCGAAATCGTGATCCAGACCGGGGCAATGTTCGCCATCGTGTGGGAATACCGCCGGCGTTTCGGACACGTGCTCGCGGAGCTCGCGACCGATCGCGCGGCACAGCGCTTTGCGCTCAACCTCGTGGTCGCCTTCGTTCCGGCCGCGGTGCTCGGGCTCGCGTTCGGCAAGCTGATCAAGACCCATCTTTTCCACGCCGTGCCGGTTGCGCTCGCCTTCATCGTCGGCGGACTGATCATTCTGTGGGTCGAGAAGCGCCAGCGCGTTGCCGTGGTGCAAAACGTTGACGATATGACCTGGAAGGACGCTCTCAAGGTCGGCATCGCCCAGGCATTCGCCCTGATTCCCGGCACGTCCCGTTCGGGGGCGACGATCATCGGCGGAATGATTTTCGGCCTTTCGCGCCGCGCGGCGACCGAGTTCTCGTTTTTTCTTGCGGTGCCGACGCTGGTCGCCGCCGGCGCCTGGGATTTCTGGAAGAACCGCGCGCTGTTCGACGCGGGCGATTCCGGAATATTCGCGGTCGGCTCAATCACGGCCTTTGCCTCGGCGTTCCTCTGCGTGCGCTGGCTGCTGCGCTATATCGCCAGCCACGATTTCACGCCGTTCGCGTGGTATCGGATCGCCTTCGGTGCAGTGGTTCTCGTCACCGCCTATACCGGCTTGGTGAACTGGGCAGGCTAGCGGGTGCTACACCTAGGTCAGCGCAAGGCGGGCGCCCGGCTGCGTGGCTTGCGGCGGAATCTTTCCGTTGGTCCGTGTCAATTGCGTTTCGGAAATGGTTTCGACAAACTAAGCGCTCCCAGAACGAAAACGAAAACCTCATGAACGCGCTGCTGCGCTTTTCCTCGATGATCGACACCATGAACGAGCGCATCGGCAAGATCGCCGCCTGGTTCGGTTTGCTGGCCGTGATCGTGTGCACGGTGAACGCGATATTCCGCTACACCGTCAACATGAGCTCGAATGCCTGGCTCGAGATCCAGTGGTACTTCAATGCCGGCATGTTCCTGCTGATCGCCGCCTGGGCGCTCAAGCGCAACGACCATGTGCGCATAGACGTCATAGCGGGAAAGCTCTCGCATCGCGCGCAAGCGTGGATCGATATCTTCGGCGGATTGTTCATGTTGCTTCCTGCCGTGGTGATCATCGGTTGGTACAGCTGGCCGTCGCTCGTGAATTCCTGGCAGATCGGCGAGCATTCCTCCGACCCTGGGGGGCTGATCCGGTGGCCGATCAGGCTGCTCATCCCGGTCGGCTTTGCTTTGCTCGCGCTCCAAGGGGCGTCCGAGGTCATCAAGAGGATCGCCTTCCTGAAGGGACTCATTCCGTACCCGGTGGAACACAAAGGGGGAGTGGGCTGATGTCCCTGGAGCTGATGGCGCCGCTGATGTTCGGCGGCCTGGTGGTGTTTTTGCTGATCGGTTACCCGGTCGCGTTTTCGCTCGCGGCGAACGGCTTGTTCTTCGGTGTGGTCGGCATGCAGCTGGGCCTGCTTCACCCCTCGCTTCTCCAGGCGCTGCCCGAGCGTGTGCTCGGCATCATGGCGAACTCGACCCTCCTCGCGATTCCGTTCTTCACGTTCATGGGGCTCGTCCTCGAGCGCAGCGGCATGGCCGAGGACCTGCTCGATACCATCGGGCAATTGTTCGGCGCGATTCGCGGCGGGATCGCCTACGCGGTGATCTTTGTCGGCGCCCTGCTCGCGGCGACCACCGGTGTGGTCGCCGCCTCGGTGCTCGCCATGGGGCTGATTTCGCTGCCCGTGATGATGCGCTACGGCTATTCCAAACGGCTGGCGAGCGGCGTGATCGCGGCCTCGGGGACGCTCGCGCAGATCATCCCGCCGAGCCTCGTGCTGATCGTGCTGGCCGACCAGATGGGCGCGTCGGTCGGCGATCTGTACGAGGGCGCGCTCGTGCCGGGGCTGACGCTGACCGGTTTTTACGCATTCTACGTGCTTGCCGTGTCGATCGTCGATCCGAAGGCTGCGCCCGGCTGCCCGCCCGAGTCGCGCACGCTGCATGGCGGTGCACTGATGATCAAGGTCTTTACCTCAATGATCCCGCCTCTGGTGCTGATCTTCCTCGTGCTGGGAACGATCTTCATCGGCGTAGCGACGCCGACCGAAGGCGGGGCAATGGGGGCGAGCGGCGCCATCATCATGGCCCTGATCAAACGCCGGCTCGACTGGAAGCTGCTTACGCAGGCGGTGGAGTACACCGCGAACATGACGAGCTTCGTCATCTTCATACTGATCGGCTCGACGGTGTTCAGCCTGGTGTTCCGCGGCGTGAACGGCGATCTCTGGGTGGAGCATCTGCTCACCGGTCTTCCGGGAGGAGCGCTCGGCTTCCTGATCGTCGTCAACATGATGATCTTTTTCCTCGCCTTCTTTCTCGACTATTTCGAGATTGCCTTCATCATGGTGCCCTTGCTCGCTCCGGTGGCACAGAAGCTCGGTATCGACCTCGTCTGGTTCGGCGTGCTGCTCGCGGTGAATATGCAAACTTCGTTCCTGCACCCGCCTTTCGGTTTCGCGCTCTTCTACCTGAGGAGCGTTGCCTCGAAGGAGATCAAGACTTCGGACATTTACTGGGGCGCGATCCCCTTCGTATGCATGCAAGTCCTGATGGTCGCGATCGTCATCATGTTCCCCGGTATCGTCACCAGCCACGTGTCCAAAGCCGCGGGTGCGATCAGCGGCACGGGTGCGGACGAGATACGCCGCCAGCTCGAAATGCCAACGGCGCCCGAGGCGCCGGCGAGCGGTTCTGGAGACGCGTCAAAGTCCGGCGACGGAAAGGACGATGCCAGGAGCGAGATCGAAAGGATGTTGAATCAGCAAAAGTGACCTCTTCGGCAGCCGTGCCGCAGGAGCAAGTCATCCTTATTGCGGCGAAGCTTCTGAAAAATAAAAAGCCCCGCCGCAGCGGGGCTTTGAAGGCTCCCGGCGGCTACTTCTTCGCGGCCGGATTGGTCGGATTGGTGAGCAGGAAGGTCGTCAGGTTCTGCTCGGCGACCCGGTGCCAGAGGAACTCGTCCTCGCGGAATTTCTTCCACGGCTCGTAGATCTTCTTCCACGAAGGATTCTTTGCCGCTTCTTCCTCGTACATCTCGAACGAGACCTTGTGCGCGGCCTTCATGATCTCCGGCGAGAACGCGTGCAGCTTGACCCCGTTCTTGACCAGCCGCTGCAGGGCCTGCGGGTTCTTGAAGTCGTACTGGGCCATCATGTCCAGATTGGCTTCGTAACAGGCGGCTTCGACGGCGGCCTGGTATTCCTTAGGCAGCTTCTCCCATTCCTTGATGTTCACGAAAAGCGAGTACATGGAGTCGGCCTCCCACCAACCGGGGTAGTAGTAGTGCGGCGCGATCTTGTAGAAGCCGAGCTTCTCGTCGTCATAAGGGCCGACCCATTCCGCGGCGTCGATCGTGCCGCGCTCGAGCGCGGGATAGATGTCCCCACCGGCGATCTGCTGCGGTACCGCGCCCAGGCGCGCCATCGCCTCGCCACCGAGGCCGGCGATGCGCATTTTCACGCCCTTCAGGTCCTTGACGGTCTTGACCTCTTTACGGAACCAGCCGCCCATCTGGCAGCCGGTGTTGCCGGCAGGGAATGAGATGATGTTGAAGTCGCGTAAAAACGCGCGTACCAGTTCGAGGCCACCGCCGTAGTAGATCCAGGCGTTCTGCTGTCTTTGGTTCATGCCGAAGGGCAGGGTCGTATCGAAGGCGAAGGTCTTGTTCTTGCCGACGAAGTAATAGCTCGCCGTATGCGTGCACTCCACGGTGCCCTGCTGCACCGCGTCCACAGTGCCGAAGGCCGGAACGATTTCGCCGGCACCGAATACGCGGATCTGGAACTTGCCGTTGGTGATTGCGGCCACGCGTTTGGCGATTGTTTCACCGCCACCATAGATCGTGTCCAGGCTTTTCGGAAAACTAGACGCGCAACGCCACCGCACCTCTGGGAGCAGCGGTGTCTGCGCCACGGCCTGTGCAGCGGCCGTCGCCGAGAGCACGCCGAGGCCGGCGCGAGACAGAAACTTTCTGCGATTCATGAAACCTCCCTGGGGTAATGAATGGAAAAATGCAATCTAAGACCTGCGGCGCCGATTTTCTTGAGCAATCGGACCCACGGGCAATTCGCGTGTCAACTCCCGCGCCAGATCACGCGCGACACGGCAGCTCAGCCGGAAATCCGCATCAGCCTTGAGCCCAGGGGAGCCCCGCGACTCGCCAACCGCCTACCGAATTGCGATGACCCTGGGCGTCCTTGTCGCCTTCGAAGCCTTCGAGGATATTGTAGGAATTGGGGTAACCGGCCTGGGTCGCAACGACGGCGGCCTGATGCGAGCGCGCGCCCGAGCGGCACAGGAACATCACCGGCGCTTCGGTCTTCGGAACTCGGGCCTGAAGCTGATCGAGAAATTGCGGATTGCGCTGACCGCTCGGGTAGGTGTTCCATTCGATCAACACCGATTCGGGAATATGCCCGACGTATTCCCACTCGGCTTGGGTACGCACATCGACCAGCTTCGCTCCCGGGATATTCTGCATCAGCGCATGTGCTTCGACGGGCAGCAACGCTCCGGCGTAAGGGAGCTTCATCGCTTCGGCCCGCTGCTTGGCTCGGGCGAGGATGTCCTTGAAAGAATCGTTCGACATGGGATTCGGTAAGACAAGGTCTCTAGTTTAGCTCGGGATGCGGTTGGCGGTTGCTTCGCACCGCTGTGGTGCGGATAATGGCCGCTTTGCGCCAGCTTGGTGCGCCCCTTCCTAAGTCGCTGCCAGTGCTCTCTTATGGCACAATGGCCTGCTTTTTTTGCGCCGGATGGCATGGATTCTGCTGATTTTGAGCCTCATTTCCCCTGCGCGCTTTGTTTTCCCTCCAAACCAATAATCCGCAAACCCTGAGGAGATCGCGAAATGGCAATGTCTGCCAATGATGTCATGAAAATGATCAAAGAGAAGGAGGTCAAATTCGTCGACCTGCGCTTCACCGACACCCGCGGCAAAGAGCAGCACGTATCCGTGCCGGTCAAGGCGTTCACCATGGACAAATTTGAGAGCGGACATTTCTTCGATGGTTCCTCGATCGCGGGCTGGAAAAGCATCGAGGCCTCGGACATGCTGCTCATGCCCGATCCCGACTCGGCGCGAATGGATCCCTTTACCGACGAGCCGGTGCTGAACGTCACTTGCGACTGCGTCGAGCCCTCCGACGGCAAGGGCTACGACCGCGACCCGCGCACCATCGCCAAGCGCGCCGAGGCCCACCTGAAGTCAAGCGGCCTGGGCGATACCGCCTATTTCGGGCCCGAGCCCGAGTTCTTCGTCTTCGACTCGGTGACATGGAAGGTGGAGATGTCGGGCTCCTTCTGCAAGATCAAATCCGAGGAAGCGCCCTGGTCCTCCGGGGAAGAGTACGAGGGCGGCAACATGGGCCACCGCGCCCCGATCAAGGGCGGCTACTTCCCGGTGCCGCCTACCGATACGCTGCAGGATATCCGCAACGCCATGGTGCTGGCACTGGAGCAGCAGGGCGTCGAGTGCGAAGTGCATCACCATGAAGTGGGAGCGATGGGCCAGAATGAGATCGGCACCAAGTTCAACAGCCTGGTGAAGCGCGCCGACTGGATGCAGATCCTGAAATACACGGTGTGGAACGTCGCCCATTCCTATGGCAAGACCGCGACCTTCATGCCCAAGCCCGTCGTCGGCGACAACGGCTCGGGCATGCACGTCCACCAATCGGTCTGGAAAGACGACAAGAACCTCTTCCAAGGCAACGGCTACTCGGGACTGTCCGACTTCGCGCTTTACTACATCGGTGGCATCATCAAGCACGCAAAGGCCTTGAACGCGATCACCAACCCGGGAACCAATTCGTACAAACGCCTGGTACCGGGGTTCGAGGCGCCGATCAATCTGGCTTATTCGTCACGCAATCGTTCCGCAGCCTGCCGCATTCCGCTCGTCACCAACCCTAAATCGCGCCGGGTGGAGGTGCGGTTCCCGGATCCGACCACCAATCCCTATCTCGCCTTTGCCGCGATGCTCATGGCGGGGCTCGATGGAGTCCAGAACAAGATTCACCCCGGGGACCCCATCGACAAGAACATGTACGACCTGCCGCCTGCCCAGGCGAAAAAGGTCCAGCAAGTTTGCTCGTCACTCGAAATGGCGCTCGAGTGCCTGAACAAGGATCGCGAATTTCTTACCAAGGGTGGCGTGTTCTCCGACGACATGCTCGATGCCTATTGCGCCCTGAAACACGAGGAACTCACACGCTTTCGCATGACGACTCATCCGGTAGAGTTCGACATGTATTACAGCTCGTAAAGAAAGCGCCCGAAAGAACCCGGTGGCTCCGGGTCGGGCTACAAATCGAGACACAGGGACGGGACGCTCAAAGTTGGGCGTTTCGTCCTTTTTCATTTGAAATCAGGGTTGTTTTGGCCTACACTTAAAGTTCCCACTCGGGATGGGGAGGGTCATGGCAACGAGCAAGCATCTGATCGGATGGGTTTTTATCGCGCTGGTGGCGCCCTTCGGGCACGCCCGGAGCGAGGTCTACAAGTGCCCGGACGCGAGCGGCCGACCGACCTACACCAACGTCAAGCGCGACACGGTCGGCAAGAATTGCACCCTCGTCGCCAAGGAAGTGTCGGTCGTGCCGGCACAGGCTCCCGCGCGCGCGATGCAGTCTTCGACGGCACCGGGGACCACCGCGGCGCGCAACGAAAACCGCCGCAGGATACTCGAATCGGAGCTGCAGAACGAAGAGCAACTGCTCTCCGGCGCCAGGCAGAAGCTCGCCGAGCAGGAGGGAACCCGCAACGGCGACGAACGCAATTACTCCCGGGTGCTCGATCGACTCAAGCCGTATCAGGAAGCGGTCGACCAGCACGCGAAGAACATCGAGCAACTTCGCGGCGAACTCGGCCGGCTCAGGTAACGGCGGCTCGCGCTGCTCCCCTGAGCCGGGCGGCGTGGATAAGATCCGGGGCTGCCGCGCTCCTGGTGCGGCAGGATACCGATGCGTGGCGCCTCCGCCTCGATCGTGCCACTTCTCTTCCCGCATGATCCCGGCAGTTTTTCCCGGTCTCGAGCTACTTGCCACCGCGGTGGTGCTCCTGGACAGGGAGCTCCAAGTGATGTACGTCAACCCTGCGGCGGAGACGCTGTTCGCGATCAGTCGCAAGAGCATCCTCCACCAACCCTTTCCCGGACTTTTCGTCGATTCAGGTCCCCTCGGGGGCCTGCTCCAACAGGCGATTCGCGAGGAGCGCGGTTTCGCTGATCAGGACCTGACCTTGGCCCCTACGGGCCAGGAGCCGCTGCACCTCGACTGCATTGCGACGCCGGTCGAGCTGGCGCAGGCCGCGCTGCTGCTCGAGCTGCGGCCCATCGACCAGAGGCTGCGCATCGAGCGCGAAGAGCAACGCCTGAGCCAGCACCGCGCGAACCGGGAGCTGATCCGCAACCTCGCCCACGAAATCAAGAACCCCCTCGGAGGATTGCGCGGCTCGGCCCAGCTCCTTGAGCGCGAGCTCGACCGGCCCAGCCTGCGCGAATACACCCGCGTGATCATCAAGGAGGCCGACCGCTTGCAGGCCCTGATGGACCGGCTCCTCACCCCGCATCGCCCTCCGAATCAGGTGCCCATGAACATCCACGAGGTGTGCGAACGGGTGCGCAGCCTCATTCTTGCGGAGTTTCCGGAAGGGATAAGCTTAGAGCGGGACTACGACGTCGGCTTGCCCGAGTTTCGCGGCGACCCCGAGCAGCTCATTCAAGCCGTGCTCAACATCGCCCGAAATGCCGCGCAGGCCATCCTCGGAAGCCGTACGGACCCTGCGTCGAGGCTTCAAGACCAGGGCGAGATCATCCTGCGCACCCGAGTCGCGCGCCAAGTCACGCTCGCGCGGCGCTTGCACAGGCTGGCATTAGAATTGCAAGTGATCGACAACGGACCGGGCATACCAGCGGAAATCCGCGAGAAGATTTTCTATCCCCTGGTTTCCGGCCGAGAGGGTGGAACCGGGCTCGGCCTGACGCTGGCGCAGACTTTCATACAGCAGCACCATGGGGTGGTGGAGTGTGACAGCCAGCCGGGAAGGACCTGCTTCCGCATCGTGCTACCGCTTCGCTGAAAGACGGTGATGAGACCTGTCTGGATCATCGATGACGACCGCTCCATCCGCTGGGTTTTCGAGAAGGCGCTCACTCGCGAAGGCATTCCCTTCAGGACCTTCTCGGGCGCCACCGAGGCCATGGAGGCGCTTGCAGCCGCCGGCGCGCCGCAGGTGCTCGTATCCGACGTCCGCATGCCCGGCACCTCGGGCCTGGAACTCCTGCAGAAACTGAAGCAGCGTTTTCCCGATCTTCCGGTCATTATCATGACGGCGTACTCCGACCTGGAATCGGCGGTGGCGGCGTTCCAGGGCGGGGCGTTCGAATACCTGCCGAAGCCCTTCGACGTCGATCAGGCGGTCGAGCTGATCCGGCGCGCGCTCGGCGAGAGCAGCCGGGAGGATGAAGCGGAGGAGTCGCTGACAGGTTCGCCGGATATCCTTGGACAGGCGCAGTCCATGCAGGAGGTATTCCGAGCGGTCGGCCGGCTGTCTCATTCGAGCGCCACGGTTCTGATAACCGGCGAATCGGGTACGGGCAAGGAACTCGTGGCGCGGGCGCTGTACCGCCACAGCCCGCGTGCGGACAGACCGTTCATCGCCATCAATACCGCGGCAATGCCGAAGGACCTTCTGGAATCGGAGCTCTTCGGGCACGAGCGCGGCGCCTTCACCGGCGCGCAGGCCCTGCGACGCGGCCGCTTCGAGCAGGCCGAAGGCGGCACCCTGTTCCTGGACGAAATCGGCGATATGCCGGCCGAGCTGCAGACGCGCTTGTTGCGCGTGTTGTCCGATGGTACGTTTTATCGGGTCGGCGGCCATCAGCCGATTCGCGCCAGCGTCCGCGTCATCGCCGCAACCAATCAGGACTTGGATGTGCGTGTCCGCGAGGGCCGGTTCCGCGAGGATCTGTATCATCGGCTGAACGTGATCCGGCTGCGTTTGCCCTCGTTGCGCGAACGCCGCGAAGATATCCCGCTGCTTGCGCGGCACTTCCTCGCAAAGTCAGCCCGCGAGCTCGGCGTCGAGCCCAAGCGCCTGTCGGATGACGCGATGGCCTACCTCTCGGTCCAGGCCCTTCCCGGCAACGTGCGCCAGCTTGAAAATATTTGTCATTGGCTCACCGTAATGCCGCCGACCCAGGTGATCGAGGTGGGCGATTTTCCGCCGGAGCTGCGCCAGGATACCGCTTCGCCCTCGGCCGAGTGGCTCGCGGCGCTCGCGCGCGAGGCGGATCGCCGACTGGCAAACGGCGAGACGAATATCCTGGAAGCGCTCTCCAAGAGTTTCGAGAAGACGCTGATCGTCAAGGCTCTTGCGCATACGGGCGGCCGGCGCATCGAGGCGGCCGGTTTGCTTGGCATGGGCCGCAACACGATTACCCGCAAGATCGGCGAGCTGGGCATCGACGACGGAACGCAGCCCGACGCCGAATGATGGGCGCCATAAGTTGAATCGCGGTCTCAGAGGCGCTGCCGGAAGTCCGGTCGCAGCGGCCTTCGTTTGAGGCCGAGCTTGTCATTGACGTTCGATCGCCGCGATGACGCGTTCAGGCGTGAGTGGCAGTTCGCGCACGCGCAACCCGAGCGCATGCGCAACCGCATTGGCGATTGCCGCTCCGGTGGGTCCCTGGGCCGCTTCCCCTGCGCCGACGCTGGGGAGTTCCGGCCGGTCGATCAGCTCGACCTCGACGGCAGGTACCTCACTGAATTTCAGGACCGGGTATTCCTCCCAGCCTAGACTGGTGATGCCGCGTGCGTCGAGCTTCACCTGTTCCTTGAGCGTCCAACTGGTCGATTGAATCGCGCCGCCCTCGATCTGGTTGATCACACCGTCGGGGTTGATGACGAGGCCGACGTCCACCGCGAGGACCAACCGCTTGACCCGTACTTCATTGTCAACTTCTACTTCGGCGACTACGGCACAGTACGCGCCGAGGTTCTTGTATTTCGCGAATCCGATGCCGTGGCCACGACCTTCGGCGGGCGTCCAGCCCGTCCAATTCGCGCATTGCGCCGCCGCCTCGACTACCGTCCGGGCGCGTTCATCCTTCAAATGTCGCAGACGAAACTCGACTGGGTCGAGCCCAGCAGCATCTGCAAGCTCGTCCATGAAGGATTCGATCGCAAATACGTTTGCGTAGGCACCGAGCGAGCGCAGCGCCGAGGTGCGCACAGGCATCTCGCGCACGTAGTGGCTGACGACACGCTGGCTCGGAAAATCGTAGAGCGGTACCGCGTTGCGGTCCGCGGCGCCCGCCGGGAGCGGCATATTGATCGCCGCGGGCCGCTTGAAAGGCCGCGCCAGATGCCAGGCCGCGACAAGGGCGGGGTTATCCGAGCGGCCGGGCCTGCCGCTGTGGCCGTTGCTCCACAGTTCGTATCGCCAGTCGACTATGCCGCCGTCCGAGGCGAGCGAGGCGCGGAGCGTGAGCGCCATCGCCGGTCCGCACGGCGCCCAGGCGAATTCGTCGTCGCGCATCCACTGCACCTGCACCGGGCGCCCGCCCGCCGCACGAGCGAGCAGCGCTGCGTCGAGCGCGACATCGTCCGCGCCGTTGTGTCCGTAGCAGCCCGAGCCCTCGACGTGCCGCACGACGATCGCGCCATCACCCATGCCGAGCGCCAGGGCCAGGTCGCGGCGTAAATTGAATATCCCCTGGCTGTGGCTCCACACCAAGAGCTTGTCGCCCTGGAACTGCGCGATCGCGCAGGACGGGCCGATCGGGGCATGCGAGATGTAGGGTTTGGTATACGACGCCTCGAGGGTTTTGGTCGCCCGGGATTGCGCCTCGGCGTCTGCTTTCTCGCTGATGACGCGGTGTTCGACCGCGTGCGCTTTAAGCCATGCGTGGATGTCCTGCGGCAGCGGGTCGGCGTCTTTCCACGATGCCGCCCGGCGCAGGGCGCGCTGGGCTGAGATCGCCACCTCCTCGCGCTCGGCGATGACGCCGACAAAGGCGCCATCCCTCACCACCGCCACGACGCCCGGGATCGCTTTGACCGTTCCATCGTCAAGTGATGTCAGCGCCGCGAAGCCGTGCGGCGGGCGAACCACGCGACCGTAGAGCATTCCCGGCGGAGCCATATCCTGGATGAATCGGGACCGGCCGGCGATCTTGTCGGGCAGATCAAGCCGTGGCGCAGACTTTCCGACCAGGCGATAGTCGCCCGGCGATTTCAGCGCCAGCGTCTCGTCAATCTCACAGTCGAACAACGAGTCGTCAGCACATTCCCAGAAACTGGTGCTGCGCCTTCTTGCCTGAACGGCGCCGTCCTCGACCCGCAGATCCGCGGTCGATACCCCCAGACGCGCCGCGGCGCGCTTTAGGAGCAAGGCGCGAGCCTGGGCGCACGCCCGGCGCAGTGCGGCCCCGGAGTCCTGGATCGAGAGGCTCCCGGAAGTGACACCTTCGTCGGGGCTCGCGTCGGTATCGGCGCCGACCATGCGAATTCGCGTCGGCGCAATTTCCAGCTCCTCGGCGGCAATCTGAGCGAGCGCGGTCAGGATGCCTTGTCCGATCTCCACCTTGCCGCTGTAGACGGACACGGTGCCGTCGCGGTGCACGCGCAGCCACCGGGCGAGGCGCGGATTTTTCGCGAGGCTTCCCGACCGCTTGAGCCGGCCTTCGGCTATGGTGTTCAAGGCTTCATCTCCGCGGCTGCGCTCAACACCGCGCGCACCATGCGGTTGTGCGAGCCGCAGCGGCACAGATTTCGGTCGAGCGCCGCGCGAACCTGCGCTTCGGTCGGTCGCGGATTCGCGGAAAGGAGCATGGCGGCACTGACCAGTATGCCGCTGGTGCAATAGCCGCATTGCGCGGCCTGTTCGGCGAGGAACGCCCGTTGCAGGGGATGCAGATTGCCGTCCACGCCCAAGCCCTCCACGGTGGTGATTTTCTTTCCCGCCGCGGACCAGAGCGGCGTGTCGCAAGAGGGAGCTGCATGGCCGTCGATTAGAACGAAACACGCGCCGCACTGGCCGCTGCCGCAGCCAAAGCGCGTGCCTTTCAGCCCAAGGTCGTTGCGCAAAGCGTAAAGAAGCGGCGTGTCCGGGTGCGCCGCGACGACGCGCTCAAGCCCGTTTACCGAAAGGCGGACCGGATCAGCCATTCGTGCTGTGCTAGGTTTCGACGGCCCTCAATCGACCTTTGCCCCGGAAATCTTCACTACCTTTGCCCACTTTTGAATGTCCTGTTCAATGAATTTTCCGAATTCGGCCGG
>DASPXL010000104.1:0-3287 GCA_035637375.1 Burkholderiales bacterium | reverse complement strand
CGCGCGAGCATCAGGCTGAACGGATCGATGTTGGAGGAGCCCACCGTCGCCCAGCGGCCGTCGATGACCGCGACCTTCGCGTGCATGAAGCTCTTGTGGTATTCGTAGATCTCGACGCCCGCCTCGAGCAGCGTGCCGTAGAGCGCCCGCGAGGCGTAGTGCAGCAGCACGTACTCGACGCGCCCCTGCAGGAGCAGCGCCACCCGCACGCCGCGGGCGGCGGCGCCGGTGAGCGCGCGGCGAAAGCGCCTGCCGGGAAAGAAATAGGCGCAGGCGATGACGATCTCCTGCCGCGCCGAGTCGATCGCCTCGAGATACGCCTCCTCGATGTCGCGGCGGTGGCGGAAGTTGTCGCGCGCCACGAACGCCGCGCGCTGGCCGCCCTTGCGCGCGGCCTCGGGAGTCAACGGGTGGCTGACGCGCCACGCGTGCCGGCCCCTTCGCCAGGCAACGCGGTTCCAGAGCCGCACCATCGCGTCATGGATCGGGGCGAGGAGCGGACCCTCGACCCGCACGGCGTAGTCGTAGCGCGGCGGGACCTGCCGCGGCGTGTCCATGTCGTCGATGACGTTGATGCCGCCGACGAAGGCCACGCGGGCGTCCGCGACCGCGAGCTTGCGGTGCATGCGCATCAGCCGGTCGCGCTTGAAGCGCGCGCGCCAGATCTCGGGGCGGAACACGAGCAGGCGCACTCCCGCGTCGCGCAGCTGCCGCACGAGCTCCTCGGGCATGTCCTTGGAGCCGAAGCCGTCCACGAGCACCTGCACCGCCACGCCCCGCCGCGCGGCCTCGCTCAGGGCCCGGGTGATGCGCCGCCCGGTCTCGTCGCCCGCGTAGATGTAGGTCTCGAGGAAGATCTCGCGCTCGGCCTCGCCGATCACCGCCTCGAGCGCGGGAAAATACTCCGCTCCCGAGCGCAGCAGCGTCAGGCGGTTGCCGGGCAGGAATTCGGCCGCCACGCGGGCGCGCTCACTCGAGCTGCAGATGCGCCGACAGCGCCGCGTGGTCCGAGAGGCGCGACCACATCGGCCCGTGATGCACGTGGGCGTGGCGCACGCGGAAGCCGCGCACGTAGATGCGGTCCAGGCGCAGCATCGGGAAGGCGCTCGGAAAGGTGCGCGCGGGCTTGCCCCGGTGGTCGGCGAGCACCTCGCGCAGGCCGAGGTCCTCGGCGAGGCGCTTGCCCGCGAGGTTGCGCCAGTCGTTGAAATCGCCCGCGACGACGAGCGGCGCGCCCACCGGCACCTCGCGCTGCAGCCGCTCGATCAGCGCGCCGACCTGGTGGCGCCGCCCGCGCTCGTGCAGCGCGAGATGCACGCAGATGCAGTGCAGCGGCTGGCCGAGCTGCGGGACCTCGATCTGGCAATGCAGCAGCCCGCGGCGCTCCAGGCGGTGGGTCGAGACGTCCTGGTTCTCGGCGCGCACGATCGGATAGCGGCTGAGAATGGCGTTGCCGTGATGGCCGTGGTCGTAGACGGCGTTGCGCCCGTAGGCGAACTCTTCCCACACCTGGTCGGCGAGGAATTCGTATTGCGGCTCGTCGGGCCAGTCCTCGAAGCGCGCGGCGTTGCGGCCGTGATGCCCCTGCACTTCCTGCAGGAAGATGATGTCCGCGGAGAGCAGGCGCAGGCGGTCGCGCAGCTCGTGGATCATCATGCGCCGGTTGAACTGGGAGAAGCCCTTGTGGATGTTGTAGGTGGCGAGGTTGAGATTCATTCGGCCGTGTTTCATGTCGCAACGACTTCTAGGGCTTGGGCTCGATGCGCGCAAGGGCGTCGCGCCGCTCGATCTCCTCGACCATCGCGCGGAACCTGCGCTCGAGCGACCGGCGCACCAGGGCCAGGCCGATCAGCGGCGGCACGAAGAAGCCCGGCACGAACCGGCCGGAATAGGCGAGCCTCAGGCCGGTTTCGGACGCCTGCAATTCGTAGCTCCCTTCCATGTCCCTCATGTTGCCGGCGACCGCGCGCGCGACGATCCGCCGCGGCGGCTGCTCGGACACCGCCATCGTCACCTCGATCGGCTGCCGGAAGAAAAGGAAGCCGAATTCGCCCTTTTGCTCGACCAGGACGCCGTCCGGGTCGCGCCGCAGGACCCGCGAGCTGCGTACGTCCGGGATGAACTCGGCGAGGTGGTCGTAATCGGTCAGCACTTCCCACGCGACGCGCGGATTCGCCTTCAGCTCGGCCGACGCCCTGACCGACACGAATTCCCCCTCGCGCGCGATCTCGATCGCGATCTCGTGCGCGGGGGCCGCGGAGCACGGCGGGCACTGGGCCGCGAGGAGCGCGCAGGACGCGAAGAGGACAGCCGGGCGGGCGCACCGGCCTGTGCGGGTGACGGGCATGCCGCCAGCATGCAACAAGGCGGTGCCCGGCCGCAACCTCGACGGCCTCACGCGGGGGTCGCGCCGCGCCCGCGCGGCAGGGCGAGGATCGCGTCGCGGTTGGTCGAGGAGATCGTGAGCGCCGCGGCTTCGCGCCGGGGCAGCCACTTGTAGCCCAGGTGCTCTGCGGGATCGAGCGTGACTTGGAGCGGCTCGGGCACCTCCATGCTGAAGACGTGCTCGAGGTTGTGCGTGACCCCGGGCGCGTAGCGGCTCAGGTGCTTCTTGAAGATCTCGAAGCGGTTCTCGACGCCCCAGTCGCGCAGATCGTAGCGGGTCGCGTCGAGGCCGGTCTCCTCGCGCACCTCGCGGATCGCCGTATCGCGCAGGGGCTCCGCTTCGTGCGCGACGCTCCCCGTGACCGACTGCCAGAAGCCCTGCCAGCCGGCGCGCTCCATCATCAGCACCTGCAGGTCGGGAGTATGGATCACGACGAGGACCGAGCGCGGGATCTTGTAGGGCGGGTTCACGCGGAAAGGCTCCATCGGGGCGCGATTTCGCGGAGGTCCGATATCATACGGGGATCGGAAGCAAACCATGCTGAGCGCGGAAAAAAACCGAACGCTGACGCAGGTGGGAGCGGGCACGCCCATGGGGGAGCTGCTGCGCCGCTACTGGCATCCGATCGGCGCGGTGAGCGAATTCGAGAAAAACCCAGTGAAGCCGGTGCGCCTTATGGGCGAGGATCTCGTGCTCTATAAGGATCTGTCCGGAACCTACGGGCTCATAGGGCGCCATTGCAGGCACCGCTCGGCGGACCTCGCCTTCGGCTACGTCGAGCGCTGCGGCCTGCGCTGCCACTATCACGGCTGGACCTACGATGAAGAGGGCGCCTGCATCGCCCAGCCCTTCGAGGAAAAATTCGACCCGCAGGAGCGCCTCAAGAAAAAAATCCGCACGG
>DASPXL010000103.1:0-2136 GCA_035637375.1 Burkholderiales bacterium | reverse complement strand
GCGAGCTGCGAGACCGGGTTCGCGCCGGCCTCGGCGATGTGATAGCCCGAAATGGAGGCCGAGTAGAAATTGCCGATGCCGTGCTCGATGAAGTACTCCTGGATGTCGCCCATCACCTTGAGCGAGAACTCGGTGGAAAAGATGCACGTGTTCTGGCCCTGGTCCTCCTTGAGGATGTCCGCCTGGACCGTGCCGCGCACCGTTGACAGGGTCTGAGCTTTGATCCGCGCGCGTTGGTCCGGAGCCGGCTCGCCGCCTTTTTCCCGCTTGAGCTTGTCGATCTGCTGATCGATCGCCGTGTTGAAAAACATCGCGAGAATGGCCGGCGCGGGGCCGTTGATGGTCATGCTGACGCTGGTCGCCGGGTCGAGCAGGTCGAAGCCCGAGTAGAGCACCTTCATGTCGTCGAGCGTGGCGATCGAGACGCCCGAGTTGCCGACCCTCCCGTAGATATCCGGGCGCAGATCGGGGTCGAAGCCGTAGAGCGTCACCGAATCGAACGCGGTCGAGAGGCGCTTCGCCGGCATGTCCTTCGACAGCAGGTGAAAGCGCCGGTTGGTCCGGAACGGGTCGCCTTCGCCCGCGAACATGCGCGTGGGGTCTTCGTTTTCGCGCTTGAAGGCGAACACGCCGGCGGTAAACGGGAACGAGCCGGGCAGGTTCTCGCGCATCCGCCACTTGAGTATCTCGCCGTGATCCTCGAACGAAGGCAGCGCGACCTTGGGCACCTTGGTACCGGAAAGAGAAGTCGTGCTGAGGCGGGTGCGGATTTCCCTGTCGCGGATCCTGACCACGTTCTCGTCGCCGGCGTAGCTTCTCTTCGTCTCCGGCCAATCGTCGAGGAGCTCCTTGGAGCGTGAATCGAGCTTCGCACTCCTTTGCTCGATGAGCGCGTCGAGCTCCTTCAAAGCCTCGTCACTCCCGCGCAAGCGGGAGTCCAGAGACGTTTCTGTGGAGTCACTGGATCCCCGCTTTCGCGGGGATGACATCGACTCAAGCAGCATGCCCTTCGTCGCCGTTAGCTGCTGTCGCTCGCGGGCGATCTTCGATTGCTCCTGCGCGCGACGGTGATAGCCGCGCACCGTCTCGGCGATTTCCGCGAGATAGCGCACCCGCGCGGACGGGACGATCGCGTTCCTCCCCGAGGAAGCGCGGACCGGTACCGCGGGCAGCGCGCCGGGCTTCGTCTTCAGCCCGAATTCGGCGAGCTTCGGCAGCATGCCCTGGTAGAGCGCGGTGACGCCGTCGTCGTTGAAGCGCGAGGCGATCGTGCCGTACACCGGCATCTGCTCGGCCGGCTCGCCGAAGAGCTTGCGGTTGCGCTGGACCTGCTTTCTCACGTCGCGCAGCGCGTCCTCCGCTCCTCGCCGGTCGAACTTGTTGACCGCGATGAAATCGGCAAGATCGAGCATGTCGATCTTCTCGAGCTGGCTCGCCGCGCCGTACTCGGGGGTCATGACGTAGAGCGATACGTCGACGAGCGGCACGATCGCGGCGTCGCCCTGGCCGATTCCGGAGGTCTCGACGACGATCAGGTCGAAGCCGGCCACGCGGCATGCGGCGATCGCATCGGCGAGGGCCGCGGAGACTTCGGTGCCCGCCCCGCGGGTGGCGAGCGAGCGCATGAATACGCGCGCGCCGTTTTCCGCAGGTCCGATGGCGTTCATGCGGATGCGGTCGCCGAGCAGTGCCCCGCCGCTCTTGCGCCGCGACGGATCGACCGCGAGCACGGCGATATCGAGACGGTCGTCCTGGTCGAGCCGGAAGCGGCGGATCAGCTCGTCGGTAAGCGAGGACTTGCCGGAGCCGCCGGTGCCAGTGATGCCGAGCGCGGGGACGACCCGTGCGTCGGCCTCCTTAAGCACCTGCTCGCGCAGCCTCGCCGCCTGGCCGTTCTCCAGCGCGGTGATCATTCGCGCGAGCGAGCGGCGGTCTCCCGATTTCACCGCCTTCAGGTCCTTCGGCGCGTGCTGCGAGAGATCCTCGTCGCAGCGGGAGAGCATGTCGTTGACCATGCCCTGCAGGCCCAGCTTCCGGCCGTCCTCGGGCGAATAGATGCGCGCGACGCCGTAAGCCTCGAGCTCGCTGATTTCCCCGGCCACGATCACCCCGCCGCCGCCGCCGAACACCTTGATG
>DASPXL010000102.1:0-3851 GCA_035637375.1 Burkholderiales bacterium | reverse complement strand
TGAAGTCAAGGCGCGCTTGTCGGAATTGGTGACCGGCATCGCCGAACGCGAGGAGGAGGTCGTCGTCACGCGCAACGGCAAGCCCGCCGCCGTTCTGCTGAACTACGACGAATATGAGCGCCTCAAGGAAACGCTGGACGTCCTGAGCGACCAGCGGCTGATGAAGCAGATCCAAGCGAGCGAGCGATATTTCGCGAGGGGCGGCAAGGGCCTTTCTTTTGAAGAAGTGTTCGGCGAGCCTCTTCACCAGCCTGGAACACGCGCGCGCGGGCGCGAGGGGTTCCGCTATCGCCGCTAGTCGGCCTTGATGTTCGCGGCCTTCGCCACCGCCGTCCACTTCCTGATCAACTCCCGGTGGTCGGTTGCGCCGGTGCGGGAGAGGAACTAGGCCGCCAATTCCCCGGCGGCGGTTTTTTCTTCCTCGGCGGGGAAAAACAGCGCGGCTGCGAAGGTGGCGAGCGCGAGCGCTCCCAGCGCGAAGTACAGCAGCCTGAAATCCCCGCTCGACCGGTAGAGCCACGCGACCAGCGGCACCGCCAGGGCGCTCGCCGTGAACGAGACCACGTAGCGAACGGCGTAGGCGCGGGCGCGCCACGCCTCCGCCGTGTAGCGCGCGATCATCGCGTCGTTGATCGGGACCTGCCCGAACACGAAGAACATCATCGCCACCGCGACCAGCAGCATCAGGGCGTTCTCGGTGGTGCCGGCGAGAAGGAGCAGCGGCACCTGCAGGGCGACCACGGGAACGAACACCGCTTTGAGCGAACGGCGGTCGAGCCACCAGCCGACGCAGAGCTGCGCCATCGCCGCGAGGAGATACACGCCGCAGACGAGCATCCCGACGCCGAAAGTCGAGTGGGTGAGGGCGGAGAGCCGCTCCTCGAACACCTTGGGCATCGAGATGGTGGTCGCGTTGAAGATCACTCCGCCGCAGGCCGTGGCGACCGTCAGGACGGCGAACACGCGGGCGAGGTCCGCGCGGGAAATCCTGTAGGGCCCGGTCCTGCGCGTCGGCGTTCCGCCCGGCGATTCGCGGGCGAAGAACGCGAACGCGGCGCCGACGGCGAGGGCGATCGCGCCGGGGACGATGAACGCCGCTCTCCAGCCGGCCGTGTCGGCAAGCGCGCCGGCGATCAAGGCGGAGAAAGCGACCCCGACGTTGCCGAAGACGCCGTTCACGCCGAGCACCCGCCCGACGTCGTCCCGGCCGGCGACCAGCATCGCGATGCCGACCGGATGGTAGATCGCGGCGAAAACACCGATGAGAGTGAGCCCCAACGCGATCTGCAGGGGCCCCGTCGCAAAACCGGTGAGGATGCCCGCCGCTCCGATTCCGAAGAAGAACACGCCCATCATGCCGAAGCGGCTCCAGCGGTCGGCGAGCCATCCGGCCGGGACCGAGCAGGCGCCGAACGCGATGAAGCCGCCGAGCGAAAGGGGCAGGAGCTCCGCGTAGCCGCCGCCGAGCTCCTCGCCCATGGCGAGGACCACCGTGGGGAAAACGAGCATGAGCAGGTGATCGAGCGCGTGCCCGAGATTGAGGTAGAGGCTCATGCCGCGCGAGGCGCTCATGGGAAAATTCACCTCGAAGTTTGTCGCTCGCACGCAGAAGTTTAGTATATTGGTAGAAGAGCGGTGCGGCACGCGGGCGAACTCGAAAGGGAGTGACGGCGATGATGGGTCGAATCTTTGCGGTGCTGGCGGCATGTTTTCTTTCGGTCAACCCCGCCTTCGCGCAGGAACCGAAGGAAAAACCCCACGCGCAGAAATCCCAGCAGACTCAGGCGCAGCTCGATAAAGACGCCGAGGAGATGCTCGCCGCGGTGGTGCGGGTGAGGATGAAGGCCATACCCGACGCGCGCAGCAGCGCGAACCTCGGTCAGAGCCGCGAGGGGACCGGCGTCGTGATCGACGAGCGCGGGCACATCGTCACGATCGGCTATATCGTGATCGAGGCCGATTCGATCGAGATCACCACGCAGGACGACAGGACGGTTCCCGCGACGCTGGTCGGCTACGACCACGCGAGCGGGTTCGGGCTGCTGCGCTCCAGCGTCCCGCTCGGGGTGAAGCCCATCCCCATGGGGCAGGCGGCCGATCTTGCGCTGCGCGAGCCGGTCATGATCCTGCCGGCGGGAGGACGCGAGATGGCGAGCCTCGCCTACGTCGTCTCCAAGCGCAAATTCGCCGGGAGCTGGGAGTATCTGCTCGACAGCGCGATATTCACCGCGCCGCCGGCGTTCCAGTGGGCGGGCGCTGCGCTCGTCAGCCGCGAAGGCAAGCTCGTCGGCATCGGGTCGCTCCTGGTCCGCGAGACGCTCGAGGGCGACCCGCAGGTCCCGGGAAACATGTTCGTGCCGATCGATCTGCTCAAGCCGATCCTCGCCGACCTCATCGAAAAAGGACGCAGGAAGGGGCCCCCGCGCCCGTGGCTGGGCCTCGCGACCGAGGAGATGCACGGGCACCTGCTCGTGACCCGCGTCTCGCCGGAGGGGCCGGCGGACAGGGCCGGGGTCAGGAACGGCGACGTCGTCGTCGGCGTCGGCGCCGATCCGGTGAAGAGCCAGGAGGAGCTCTACCGCAAGGTGTGGGCGCTCGGCGCGGCCGGGATCGACGTTCCGCTCAGGATCCTGAAGGGGGCCGACGTGCGCGAGCTCAGGCTGCGCTCGATCGACCGCTTCCAGTATTTCAGGGAAAAGCCGACTTACTAGACTTACGAATTAGCAGAGGGACAGACCATGGTCTGTCCCTCTGCTCCGGGACGCGGTTTACCGGCGGTTGCGCGCGACGCTGTCGGTTTCGAGGCGGCTGCGTTGCATGATCTCGTAGAGAGACAGCGCGGTGCCCAACGCAAGACCTGAGACGCACACGATCTGAAGGACGATAATCACGGTTTCCATGGTCTTCCTCTAGTTACCCTTGCGCCCGTTTCCGGGGGACAGCTTGGATAAAGCAGGAAGCGGGCCAGCCTTTTAGGGGTGGCGATTGTCTGTAACTACATGATTATCAGGAATCCGGCGCGCCATGATCAGGCCCATCCCGGAGAGCGGACAGTTCATCGGCACCATGCCGGTACAGGAGCGCCATCGTTTCGACATCGGGGCGCTCGAGCGCTATCTGCGAACCCGCATCGAAGGATTTTCCGGGCCGCTCGAGGTCGGGCAGTTCAGGGGCGGGCAGTCCAACCCGACCTATGTTCTCGCTGGCGGCGGCAAGCGCTGGGTGCTGCGCGCCAAGCCCGGCCCGGCGGCGAAGCTGCTGCCCTCGGCGCACGCGGTCGAGCGCGAGTTCCGCGTGATCACCGCGCTGGCGCAGGCGGGCGTTCCCGTGCCCCGGACCTATTGCCTGTGCGAGGACGAAAACGTCATCGGCCGCTCGTTCTACGTCATGGAATACGTCGAGGGGCGCGTGCTGTGGGACCCGTCGCTTCCCGGCATGACGAGCCCCGAGCGCGCGGCCATATACGGCGAGATGAATCGCGCGATCGCCGCCTTGCACCGGGTCGACTACCGGGCCGCGGGTCTTTCCGATTACGGGAAGCCGGGAAATTATTTCGCGCGCCAGATCGCTCGCTGGAGCGGGCAATACCAGGCCTCCGAGACGGAGAAAATCGAGGCGATGGACCGGCTGATCGAATGGCTCCCCGGAAACATTCCGGCGGGCGAGGAGACGGCGGTGGTGCACGGCGACTACCGCATGGACAACCTGATCTTCCATCCCCGCGAGCCGAGAATCCTCGCGATCCTCGACTGGGAGCTTTCCACGCTCGGCCATCCGCTCGCGGATTTTTCCTATCACTGCATGAGCTGGCATATCCCGCCGGGGCAGTTCCGCGGAATCGCGGGGCTCGA
>DASPXL010000101.1:0-2058 GCA_035637375.1 Burkholderiales bacterium | reverse complement strand
CTCGTCCGCGAGCCTCTCGGGAAAATCCTTGCCCCAGTCGTGGCTGACGCGGATCTCGCCGTAGATCGCCTGCGCGATGCGGACGGAGCCGTCCCGGTCGGGCGAAGCGATCTCGTAGACGTTCATGCGGTTGAGGATCGGGTCCGGGATTTTTGAATTTTCGTTTGCCGTGGCGATCCACACCACGCCGGAGGCATCGATAGGAATCTCGACGAACTCGTCGACGAACTCGGCCGCCGTGTCGCGCTCGAGCAGCGTGTACAGCGCGCCCAGCGGATCGTACTGATTGTCCCCGCCCGCCTTGTCGAGCTCGTCGACCATGATCACCGGGTTGGCGTAGGTGCCGTTCAGGATCGTTTCGAAGACCTTTCCGGGCTTGGCGTTCTTCCACTGCGATGAAGCCCCGGAGATGACCCAGCCGGCGGTCATCGAGCTCATCGCGCACAGGCCGAAGCCCGTGGACAGGAGCAGCGACAGGCGCCGGCCGAAATAGGTCTTGCCGATTCCCGGCCCTCCGAGCAGAAGGATCGGCGGCAGCTCCAGGCAGTCGTTGGACGAGGCGCACAGCGCGATGTGCTTTTTGACGTCGTCCAAGACTTCCGCGAAGTTGGGGAGCTCGTCGTAGAGGCTTTCCATCGCGGGAATCCCTGAGGGCTTCACCGTGAGGCGGGTGCCGCCCGCCTTGATCATTTTTTCGTAGGTGGACTTCAGCGCGTCGTTCGCCGAAGCGGCAAGCTCCTGCAGCGCGCGGTCGACTTCCGCGACGTCATAAACGTCTTTGAATCCTCCGATCGGGATGCTTACCGCAGCCGTCGTCATTCGGTTGCCTCCTCGCGAAGACAGTTGCCTCCAGAAAACTACCACGCAAGAACGATGCCCGCAATCGATCTGACTTCTTCAACGTACCGCGGTTTCGCGGCGTTGACCGGCAGTTTCTGGCACTCTCGCACCGCGTCTGCCAATAGCGTGACATTGTTGGCGTTCGGAAGAACGTATGAAGTGATGCTGCGGGTCCGAATAGCCGCACCGGATGCGAGCGGCGCAGCGGCCGACCGCCGTGGATTTATTCGGGTAAAATTCAAACTTTTCAGCTTCTTAGAGAATACCCGCCGCACCGGCGACAAGCATGCACTTCAAAGTCGATGACGTCAGAATCCGGGAGATCAAAGAGCTCGCGCCGCCGGTGCAGCTGCTGCGCGAGTTCCCGTGCTCGGAAAAGACCGAGGAGCTGACCTATCACGCGCGGCAGGCGATTCACCGCGTCCTTCACGGATCGGACGACCGGATGCTCGTGATCATCGGCCCGTGTTCCATGCACGATCCCAAGGCGGCGGGTCTGGAGTACGCGCGCAAGCTCGTCGAGATGAAAAGAGAGCTCGAGCGGGACCTCATCGTCGTCATGCGCGTCTATTTCGAAAAACCCCGCACCACCGTGGGCTGGAAGGGGCTGATCAACGATCCGGACCTCGACGGCAGCTTTCAGATCAACAAGGGGCTGCACCTGGCGCGCCAGTTCCTCCTGGAAGTCAACGAGCTGGGGCTTCCC
Source organism: Burkholderiales bacterium (assembly GCA_035637375.1). Taxonomy (GTDB): domain Bacteria; phylum Pseudomonadota; class Gammaproteobacteria; order Burkholderiales; family SG8-39; genus VBDM01. The sequence continues at coordinate 512 of DASPXL010000101.1, read as the reverse complement.
GCGGGCAACGAATTTCTCGACATGATCTCGCCGCAGTACTACGCGGACCTGGTGAGCTGGGGTGCGATCGGCGCGCGCACCACGGAATCGCAGGTCCATCGCGAGCTCGCCTCGGGCCTGTCCTGCCCGGTCGGATTCAAGAACGGCACCGACGGAAACGTGCGCATCGCGGTGGACGCGCTGAAAGCTGCGCGCGTGCCTCACCATTTCCTCTCCGTCACCAAGGAGGGGCACTCGGCGATCGTCTCGACCAACGGTAACGAGGACTGCCACATCGTCCTGCGCGGCGGCAAGCACCCGAATTACGACGCGGGGAGCGTCGACGCGGCGGCGAAGGAACTGGCCGCGTCGGGGCTCGAGCAGCGTCTGATGGTCGATTGCAGCCATTCGAACAGCCAGAAGATGTATCAGCGCCAGATAGACGTGGCGCGCGAAATCGCGCGTCAGGTCGCGGCGGGCGAGGAGCGCATCTTCGGCATCATGGTCGAATCGCACCTCAAGGCGGGACGCCA
>DASPXL010000100.1:0-5282 GCA_035637375.1 Burkholderiales bacterium | reverse complement strand
GCTGCGCGCGTAGCGCCCGCACCGCGTAACTTGCCGTTTTTCCTGGCCATTTTTTTCTGCAGCCGGATCGTGGTAAAGTTCGCGCCTTTACCGTCCCGAAAAATACGACTGGCGGCGGTGTCCGTCCTGCCGCCAAGTCGTCATCGCGAGGCCCCGGCATGAATCAACCTTACGCTGCAGGTATCGATATGGGTGCTCCGTCTTACGTTCAGCACCACGGCGCCAAGGAATGGGTGGCGCGCATCGCCGCGCTGGCCAAACCCGACCGGATTCAATGGTGCGACGGCTCGCAGGAGGAATACGACCGGCTTTGCGACGAAATGGTCAACTCAGGCACGCTGAAGCGGCTCAACCCCGAGCTTCGCCCGAACTGTTTCCTCGCGCTCTCGGATTCCGGCGACGTGGCGCGCACCGAGGACCGAACTTTCATCTGCTCGCAGCAAAAGGAGAACGCGGGTCCGACGAACAACTGGGTTGATCCCCGGGAGATGCGCGCCACGCTGGACAAGCTCTTCAACGGGTGCATGCGCGGCCGGACCCTTTATGTGGTCCCGTTTTCCATGGGACCGCTCGGCTCGCACATCGCGCATATCGGCATCGAGCTGACCGATTCGCCCTACGTGGTGGTGAGCATGCGCATCATGACGCGCATGACGAAGAGGGTATGGGAAATCCTGGGCAGGAACGGCAATTTCGTTCCCTGCGTGCATTCGGTCGGCGCGCCGCTCGCGCCCGGGCAGAAGGACGCGGCTTGGCCGTGCAGCAGAGAGCACAAATACATCGTCCACTATCCGGAAACCAGGGAAATATGGTCGTTCGGCTCCGGCTACGGTGGCAACGCATTGCTCGGCAAGAAATGTTTTTCGCTGCGCATTGCCTCGGTCATGGGCCGGGACCAAGGCTGGCTTGCCGAGCACATGCTGATTCTCGGCGTCACGCCGCCCTCGGGCGAAAAGATCTATGTGAGCGCGGCGTTCCCTTCGGCGTGCGGAAAAACGAACTTCGCCATGCTGATTCCGCCGGCGGCGTTCAAGGGCTGGAAAGTCTCCACGATAGGCGAAGACATCGCCTGGATAAAGCCGGGCAAGGACGGACGCTTTTACGCGATCAATCCGGAGTCTGGAATTTTCGGCGTCGCGCCCGGAACTTCGGAAAAGACCAATCCCAACTGCATGGCGATGATCAGAAGCAACACCATTTTCACCAATGTCGCCATGACACCGGACGGCGACGTGTGGTGGGAGGGGATGACAAACGCGCCTCCCGCCAAGCTCATCGATTGGCAGGGGAAGGAGTGGACACCCGATTGCGGCAGGAAAGCGGCCCACCCCAACTCGCGGTTTACGGTTCCCGCCACGCAGTGCCCGTCGATCGACCCCGAATGGGAAAATCCCGAGGGCGTGCCGCTATCGGCCTTTGTGTTCGGTGGCCGGCGCTCGGACACAGTACCGCTTGTGGCCGAGGCCTTCGATTGGGATTCCGGAGTCTACATCGCCGCGACTATGGGTTCGGAGACCACGGCAGCGGCCACCGGCAAGGTCGGCGTGGTCAGGCGCGATCCGATGGCGATGATCCCGTTCGTGGGCTACAACATGGGCGACTACTTCAACCATTGGTTGAAGCTCGGGCGCTCGGTGTCGAAGCGCCCGCGGATTTTCTGCGTCAACTGGTTCCGTACCGATGCTCAGGGCAAGTTCATCTGGCCTGGGTTCAGGGAGAACATGCGCGTGCTGAAATGGATCGTTGAGCGCTGCCAAGGCAAAGCACACGGGGTCGAAACACCGATCGGCCGGGTTCCCGACTTTGCAGATGTGGAGTGGAGCGGACTCGAGGGCTTCGACGACGAGAAGTTCAGGCGGGTCAGCTCGATCGACAGCAGCGAGTGGAAGCGGGAGCTCAAGTTGCAGGACGAGTTGCTTCGGCTTTTAGGCGGCCGGTTGCCGCGCGAGCTCGCCCTGCGGCGGGAGGCGTTGGAACGCACGCTCGGCTGAAGACCAGATTCGTGGATAAAAAAGCCGTCGGTGGAGGCTTTTTTATTCCCGGTGTTCTCCTGGTGTCCTTAAGGCGTGAGTAGGAAAGCCATTTATATTTCAGCGCGTTGGCGTTCTTTGGCAAAGCGCTTCTGGGTTGTGGATCATCCTCCGGAATTGCTGTGGATATCCTGGTAAATACCTGGTGGATGTCCTGTGATTTGCCGGCCGTATAAGCCTTGGGATTTCCTGGGGAGAACCTGTGGGTGGCGCCGATGTTTCACGTGAAACATCACGGGTGAGAGTCGAAAACCGTCAAAGAACGGGCGCGCGCCCCGCTCCCGCATCCAGGCTCCCGGAGTTCTGCGTGAATCAACTGTCTCTCGTTCCCGAATACCTTTAAAATCGGACTTGGGTTCGTTTGCCCAAGCGATGCATTTTCCTACTCGATTTGACGTGATCGTAGTCGGCGGCGGCCATGCCGGCACCGAGGCCGCGCTCGCCGCCGCCCGCGCAGGCTGCAAGACGCTTCTCCTGACGCACAGCATCGAAACGCTCGGCCAAATGTCGTGTAACCCCTCCATCGGCGGCATCGGCAAGGGGCACTTGGTCAAGGAAGTCGACGCCTTGGGCGGAGCCATGGCGATCGCCACCGATGAAGCTGGGATCCAGTTCCGTATCCTCAATTCCTCGAAAGGACCTGCTGTCCGCGCGACTCGCGCCCAGGCCGACCGCCTGTTGTACAAGCACGCGATTCGCACGCGGCTGGAGAACCAGCCCGATCTCACCCTGTTTCAGCAGGCGGTGGACGACCTGATATTGGCGGGCGACCGAGTGGCCGGAGTGGTGACTCAACTCGGGGTGCGCTTCTCCGGCCGCGCGGTAGTGTTGACAACCGGGACCTTTCTTTCCGGGCTGGTCCATATCGGCTTGTCGAAGCACCAGGCCGGCCGGGCAGGGGATCCGCCCTCGATCAGCCTTGCCGCGAGGCTGCGCGAGCTCAAACTTCCGGTGGGCCGCCTCAAGACCGGAACACCCCCACGCATCGACGGCCGGACCATCGACTTCTCGGTGATGCAAATGCAGCCGGGCGACGAGCCGATCCCGGTGTTTTCGTTCCTCGGGACGCCGGAAATGCACCCGCGCCAGCTACCTTGCTGGATCACCCACACCAATCCGCGCACGCACGAAATCATCCGGGGCGGGCTCAACCGCTCCCCCATCTACACGGGCGTGATCGAAGGGATAGGCCCGCGCTATTGTCCCTCGATCGAAGACAAGATCCATCGCTTTGCCGGCAAGCAAAGCCATCAGGTCTTTCTCGAGCCGGAAGGGCTCACCACCCGCGAGTTCTACCCCAATGGAGTCTCGACCAGCCTTCCCTTCGACGTTCAGATTGAGCTCGTGCGGAGCATTAGGGGGTTGGAGAAAGCCCACATTTTGCGGCCCGGTTACGCCATCGAGTACGACTACTACGATCCGCGCAATTTGAGATCGTCGCTGGAAACGAAGTCGATCTCGGGCCTGTTCTTCGCGGGGCAGATCAACGGTACGACGGGTTATGAGGAAGCGGCTGCGCAGGGAATCCTCGCCGGTATCAACACGGCGCTGTTCGTGAAGGGCGAGCCACACTGGTGCCCGCGGCGCGACGAAGGCTATATCGGCGTGCTCGTCGATGATCTCGTCACTCGGGGCGTGACCGAGCCCTACCGCATGTTCACGAGCCGCGCCGAGTACCGCCTGATGCTGCGCGAAGACAACGCCGACCTGCGGCTCACCGAGACCGGGCGCAGGCTCGGCGTGGTGGACGATTCTCGCTGGGACGCGTTCAACCGCAAGCGCGACGCGATCGCCCGCGTGCAGGAACGGCTCAAGTCCACGTGGGTGAATCCCCAATCCCTGCCCGTCGACGCGGCCGAGCGTGTGCTCGGAAAGCCGATCGAGCGCGAATACTCGCTGATAGATCTGCTGAGACGGCCGGGGGTGAGCTATGCTTCGCTTTCCGGGCTCGGGGTCGCGGGCGTGCCCGTCGCGGATGCCACGGTCGCCGAGCAGGTGGAGATCCAGGCAAAGTACCAAGGGTATGTCGCCCGTCAGCATGAGGAAATCGCGCGTCACGAACATTACGAGACGCTCGCGCTGCCGCGCGATCTCGACTACTGCAGCGTGCGCGGTTTGTCGATCGAGGTGCAGCAGAAGCTGAACCAGCACCGGCCCGAGACCGTCGGCCAGGCTTCCCGAATTTCAGGTGTCACTCCGGCCGCGATCTCGCTGCTCTTGGTTCACCTGAAACGCGGCATGAGCAAGGCGGAAAGATCGGCCGCATGACGGCAACCGTAGTTGGGTCGGCGCAGTCCGAGCTCGGCAAGCGCCTCGAACAAGGGCTGGCGGAACTCGATCTCAGCTTGGGCCGCGAAGCCAGGACGAAGCTCCTCGAATACCTCGCCCTGTTGGAAAAGTGGAACCAGGTTTATAACCTGACTGCCATACGGGACGCGGAGAAGATGGTCAGCGGACACTTGCTCGACTGCCTTGCGGTGGTCCCTTACGTGAGCGGGGCGCACGTGCTCGACGCAGGCAGCGGCGCAGGGTTTCCCGGAATTCCCCTTGCGGTGGCCAAACCCGACGCCGAGGTAGTATTGCTCGACAGCAATCACAAGAGAGCGGCGTTCCTGAAGCAGGCAGTGGCTGAACTTCAGCTAACAAACGCGAGCGTCGTCTGCGAGCGGGTCGAGTCCTGGCACCCTGCGGAGAAATTCGACTGCATCATTTCTCGCGCGCTTGCCGAGATCGCCGAGTTCGTTATTCTGACCGAGCATGTGCTCGCACCGGGCGGCGTGCTCGCGGCGATGAAGGGGGTCCATCCCTTCGAGGAGATCGGGCGGCTGCCGCGCGATTTCCGCGTCATGCACGTGCACCGACTCGCGGTTCCCGGGCTCGGGGCGGAGCGGCATCTCGTCTTGGTCGAGCGCACATGACCCGGGTTCTCGCCGTGACCAATCAGAAGGGCGGAGTGGGAAAGACTACGACCAGCGTCAATCTCGCGGCGGGCCTCGCGCAGTCCGGCATGCGCGTGCTGCTGGTGGATCTCGATCCACAGGGCAATGCCACCATGGGCAGCGGCATCGACAAGCGCGCCCTCAAGACCTCGGTCTACCAGGTGCTGCTCGGGCTCGCCACCGCCGAGTCGGTGCGGCAGAAATCGGAATCCGGCGGCTACGACCTGATTCCCGCTAATCGCGACCTAGCCGGCGCGGAGGTCGAGTTGGTCGACCTAGAGCACCGCGAATCCCGCTTGAAAGGCGCGCTGGA
>DASPXL010000099.1:0-4352 GCA_035637375.1 Burkholderiales bacterium | reverse complement strand
AAAATCGCGCTGGAGGACGATTACTTCGTGAGCCGCAAGCTCTATCCCAACGTCGATTTCTATTCGGGCATCGTGCAGCGCGCGCTCGGGATCCCGGTGTCGATGTTCACCTGCATCTTCTCGCTCGCGCGCACCGTCGGCTGGATCGCGCAGTGGCAGGAGATGATCGCCGATCCGGAGTACAAGATCGGACGGCCGCGCCAGCTCTACAACGGCGCCGGGCGGCGGGAGCTCGTGCCGATCGGGAAGCGGCGCTAGCGACAAATGAAATCCGGAGTCTCCCGGACCGTCGGAGGCCTGCCATGAGCGTCATGAAGGAGCTCCTCTCCAGCTCGTATCTTTTCGGCTCCAACGCGCCTTTCATCGAAGAGCTCTACGAGGCGTATCTCGACGACCCGCAGTCGGTCCCCGGGGAGTGGCGCGAGTACTTCGACAAGCTGCAGCTCGCGCCGGCAGGGGATGGAAACGGCGGGCGCGACGTGGCGCACGCGCCGATCATCGAGTCGTTCGCGCAGCGCGCCCGGGCCGGGGCGGCGCGCCCGGTGGCCGCGGTCCCGCGCCTCGACCGCAAGCAGGTCTCGGTCATACAACTCGTCGCCGAGTATCGCGTCCGCGGCGTGTTCCTCGCCGACATCGACCCGCTCAAGCGGCGCGAGCGCCCGCGCATCGCCGAGCTCGATCCCGCTTATTACGACCTCACCGACGCCGACATGGACACGGTGTTCAACACCGGCTCGTTGATCGGCCCCGAGCAGGCGAGCTTGCGCGAGATCATCAAGGCGCTGCGGGAAACCTACTGCGGGACGATCGGCGTCGAGTACATGTACATCACGAATCGCGCGGAAAAGCGCTGGATCCAGGAGCGCCTCGAGCCCATCCGGTCAAAGCCGAGCTATTCAGCGGACACCAAGCGCCACGTTCTCGAGCGGCTCACCGCCGCCGAGGGCCTGGAGCGGTTCCTCCACACCCGCTACGTCGGCCAGAAGCGCTTCTCGCTCGAAGGCGGCGACACGCTCATCCCCATGCTCGACAACCTGCTGCAGCGCGCCGGCGAAGCCGGGGTGCAGGAGCTGGTGCTCGGCATGGCCCACCGCGGCCGGTTGAACGTCCTGGTGAACACGCTCGGCAAGATGCCGAAGGATCTGTTCTCGGAATTCGAGGGCAAGCACGACGACTCGATCCTCGCCGGCGACGTGAAGTATCACCAGGGATTCTCCTCCGACATCAATACGCCCGGCGGGCCGATGCACCTGACGCTTGCGTTCAACCCGTCGCACCTCGAGATCGTGAACCCGGTGGTCGAGGGCTCGGTGCGCGCGCGCCAGCACCGCCGCAAGGACCGCGGCGGCGACCAGGTCCTGCCGGTGCTGATCCACGGCGACGCGTCGGTCGCCGGCCAGGGCGTGGTGATGGAGACGCTCAACCTGTCGCAGACGCGCGGCTACGGCACCGGGGGCACGGTGCACATCGTCCTGAACAATCAGATCGGCTTCACGACTTCGGACCCGCGCGACAGCCGCTCGACCCTTTACTGCACCGACGTCATGAAGATGGTCGAAGCGCCGATCTTCCACGTCAACGGCGACGACCCGGAGGCCGCGGTCATGGCAATGGAGATCGCCCTGGATTACCGCGCCAAGTTCAAGAAGGACGTGGTGGTGGACCTGGTGTGCTTCCGCAAGCTCGGCCACAACGAGCAGGACGAGCCGATGGTCACCCAGCCCTTGATGTACAAGATCGTCAACCAGCACCCGGGAACGCGCAGGCTGTACGCCGACAAGCTCGCCGCTCAAGGGCTGATCGGCGCCGAGGACGCGGACAAGATGGCCGCCGCCTTTCGCCAGGCGCTCGATGCGGGCACGCACACCAACAAGACGATTCTTTCCAACTACAAGCCGCCGTTCGCGGTGGACTGGTCGAAGTACAGGAACACCCGGTGGAACGAGAAGGACGACACCACGCTGCCGCTCGCCGACCTGCAAATGCTCGCCGAGAAGCTGACCACCATCCCTTCGAACTTCAAGCTCCACCCCCGCGTCGAGAAGATCATCGCCGACCGCCGCCTTATGGGGCAGGGAAAAATGCCCGTGGACTGGGGCATGGCGGAAAACCTCGCCTACGCCTCCCTGCTCAGGGACGGCTTTGCGGTGCGCATTTCCGGACAGGACAGCGCGCGCGGCACCTTCTTCCACCGCCACGCGGTGCTGCACGACCAGAACCGCGAGAAATGGGATTCCGGCAGCTATATCCCGTTGAGCAATATCGCGCCCAACCAGGGCGATTTCGTCATCATCGACTCGGTGCTCTCGGAGGAGGCCGTGCTCGGCTTCGAGTACGGCTATTCGACCTCGGAGCCGAACGAGCTGGTGGTATGGGAGGCGCAGTTCGGCGACTTCGCCAACGGCGCGCAGGTGGTGATCGACCAGTTCATCGCGGCGGGCGAGGTCAAGTGGGGCCGCATCTGCGGGCTGGTGATGATGCTGCCGCACGGCTACGAGGGGCAGGGGCCCGAGCACTCTTCGGCGCGCCCGGAGCGGTACCTTCAGCTTTGCGCCGATCACAACATCCAGGTGTGCGTCCCGGCGACGCCGGTGCAGATGTTCTTTCTGCTGCGCCGGCAGATGATACGGCCCTATCGCAAGCCGCTCGTGATATTCACTCCGAAGAGCCTGCTGCGCCACAAGGAATCGGTGTCGCCTCTGGAGGAATTCGCCGAGAGCAAGTTCAAGCCGGTCAACGCCGAGTGGGACGCGGACATCAAGCCGGGAAACGTCAAGCGCGTGATTTTCTGCAGCGGCAAGATCTTTTTCGACTTGATGGCCGCGCGCAAGCAGCGCGGCCTCAAGGACACCGCCATCGTGCGCATCGCCCAGCTCTATCCCTTTCCGCACGACGAGCTCCAGGAGCAGATCGATCTCTACCGGGACGCGGGAGAGGTCCTGTGGTGCCAGGAGGAGCCGGCGAACCAGGGGGCGTGGTACTGGATCCAGCGCTACCTGCTGCGGCACATGCGCGAGGATCAGGTCCTCGCCTATGCCACGCGGCCGTCCTCGGCCTCGCCCGCGGTGGGCTATGCTTCCCTGCACAACGAGCAGCAGAAGGAGCTGGTCGACGCGGCGTTCAGGCCGGTGACGGACAATCTCGTCCGCCCGGTTCAGGGCACCGGCAGGGCGCCGCGCGAGCTGAATTCAGAATAACGGGAAAACATGCTTATCGAAGTCAAAGTGCCGGAGCTCTCGGAATCGGTTGCGGAAGCCACGCTGCTCGCGTGGCACAAGAAAGTCGGCGAGCCCGTCAAGCGCGACGAGAACCTCATCGACATCGAGACCGACAAGGTGGTCCTTGAGCTTCCCGCCCCGGCGGACGGCGTCCTCGCGAAAATCATCAGGGCCGACGGTGGCACGGTCAAGGCGGGCGAAATCATCGCCACCATCGATACCGAGGGCAAGGCGGCGGCTTCAGCCGTCGTCCCCGCGAAAGCGGGGACCCAGTCCACTAGTGCGGCACCTGCGGCCGTCGTGAAGCCCGCGCCGAATCCGGCCCCGGCGATGCCCTCGGCAAGAAAGATCGCCGAGGAAAAGGGCATCGACACCGGGGCCATGGCGGGCAGCGGGCGGGGCGGCCGCGTCACCAAGGCGGATGTCCTCGCGCAAGCGCCGGGGGCCAGACCCGCGGTTGCGCCCGTCGCCGCCAAACCGGCCTTGATGCCGGTGCCCGTGCCTGTAAGCGTCGACCAGATCCTTTCCGGCCGGCCCGAGCAGCGCGTGCCGATGAGCCGGCTGCGTGCGCGCATCGCCGAGCGCCTGGTGCAGTCGCAATCGACCGCCGCGATCCTCACCACCTTCAACGAAGTCAATATGCAGCCGGTGGTCGACCTGAGAAAAAAATACCAGGAACGCTTCGAAAAGGAGCACGGCGTGCGCCTGGGCTTCATGTCCTTCTTCGTCAAGGCGGCGGTGCATGCGCTCAAGAAATACCCGATCGTCAACGCCTCGATCGACGGCAACGATATCGTCTACCACGGCTACTTCGACATCGGGGTCGCCGTCAGCAGCCCGCGGGGCCTGGTCGTGCCGGTCGTGCGCGACGCGGACCAGATGACGTTTTCCGACATCGAAAAGAAAATCGCCGATTTCGGCAAGCGCGCCCAGGACGGCAAGCTCACGATCGAGGAGCTGACCGGAGGCACTTTCTCGATCTCGAACGGTGGGGTGTTCGGCTCGATGCTCTCCACCCCCATCATCAACCCGCCGCAATCGGCGATCCTGGGCGTGCACGCGACGCGCGAGCGGCCCGTGGCCGAGAACGGCCAGGTCGTGATCCGGCCGATCAATTACCTCGCGCTTTCCTAC
>DASPXL010000098.1:0-1518 GCA_035637375.1 Burkholderiales bacterium | reverse complement strand
GAGAATTCCATGAGCCGGATCCTGGTCATCGGCGGCAGCGGCTTTATCGGCCGGCACCTGGTGCGGCAGCTCGTCGAGGACGAGCATTTCGTGACGGTGCCGACGCGCCGGCGCGAGCGCGCCAAGCACCTGATCCTTTTGCCGACCGTGGATGTGATCGAGGCCGACGTGCACGACCCGGCGACGCTTGCGCGGCTCGCCGCGGGGTGCGACGCGGTGATCAATCTGGTGGGCATCCTGCAGGGGCGCCCGGGGCAGCCTTACGGTCCGGACTTCGCCCGCGCCCACGTCGAGCTTCCCGGGAAGATCGTCGAGGCGTGCAAGAAAAACCGCGTGCCGCGCCTGCTGCACATGAGCGCTTTGAACGCGAATTCCGAAGGGCCGAGCCAGTACCTGCGTTCCAAGGGTGAAGGCGAGGCGTGGGTGCTCGCCGCGCAGAACGAATTGGCGGTGACCGTGTTTCGGCCCTCGGTGGTGTTCGGGCCCGAGGATCGCTTTCTCAACCTGTTCGCCAAGTTGCAGCGCTGGCTGCCGGTCGTGTTTCTCGCCTGTCCGCAGGCGCGCTTCCAGCCCGTGTTCGTCGAGGACGTGGCGCGCTGCTTCAAGGCGAGCCTCGCCGACCGGGACAGCATCGGCAAGCGCTACGATCTCTGCGGGCCGCGCGTTTATACCTTGCGCGAGCTGGTGAGGTATGCAGGAAGCGCGAGCGGCCACCCGCGGCCCGTGATCGGCCTGTCCGAGCGCTCTTCCTACCTGCAGGCGTGGGCTATGGAGTGGCTGCCGGGCGGACTCATGTCGCGCGACAACTACTATTCGATGAAAATCGACAGCGTCTCCAACAGCGAATTGCCCTTCGGCATCCAGCCCACGCCGCTCGAGGCGGTAGCGCCCGTCTATCTTCGCGGTAGCTATCCCCGCTCGCGCTACAGCTGGTTTCGCTACAGGGCCGGCCGGTAGCACCCGGAAGACCAGCCGCGTGAAAGTCTACGCTGTCGGAGGAGCGGTGCGCGACGAGCTCCTCGGCCTGCCGGTCACCGATCGGGACTACGTCGTGGTCGGAAGCACGCCCGAGGAGATGGTGCGCCTGGGCTACAAGCCGGTGGGCAAGGATTTTCCGGTGTTTTTGCATCCGCAGACGCACGAGGAATATGCGCTCGCACGCACCGAGCGCAAGGTCGCGCGCGGCTACAAGGGATTCCAGATCTACGCCGCGCCCGACGTCACGCTCGAACAGGACCTCGAACGGCGCGACCTCACTATCAACGCCATCGCGCGCGACGAAACCGGGCGCCTCGTCGATCCCTTCGGCGGCGCGGCCGATTTGGAGCGCGGGCTGCTGCGGCACGTGAGCCCTGCTTTTGTCGAAGATCCTGTGCGGATCCTGCGCGTCGCGCGCTTCGCCGCGCGCTTCGGTTTTGCGGTCGCACCGGCGACCATGGCGCTGATGCGCGCGATGGTCGCAAACGGCGAAGCCGACGCCCTGGTGCCCGAGCGCGTGTGGCAGGAATTTTCCCGGGG
>DASPXL010000097.1:0-6119 GCA_035637375.1 Burkholderiales bacterium | reverse complement strand
ATCCAGCCGCTCCTCGAGAAGCACGCCGAAGAGCCTGATCGGCTCGCGGCGCGGAATCTCGAGCGGCGGAAGCTCTTCGGCCTCGAGGGTGACGCCCATCTCGGTGGCGAGGTCCAGCAGCGTCTCCGAGAGCACGAACTCGCCCGCCCGGGCGCGGTGAAGCAGGCGGTTGGCGACGCTCACGCAATCGCCGAACACGAAGAGCTGCTCGGGCACGGGGCTGTTCTCCGCGAAACCGACCACGGCGTCGCCGCAGTGCAGGCCCATCGACACTGCGGCGTGGATGCCGAAGTCGCGCCGCCAGGCCTCCGCGAGGATGCCGAACCGGGCGTGGATTTCCTGCGCGGCCTCCACGGCGTGCTGCGCGTCGTCCTGGCCGGTGAAGGTCGCCATCATGGTGTCGCTGAGGATGTCCACCACCGCGCCTTTGTGGCCCTCGACCGCCTCCGTGACCAGCGTGACGAACTCGCCGACGCGCGCGAGCACCACGCCGGGCTCGAGCATGTCCGACATGCCGGTGAAGCCGCGCGTCTCGGCGAACAGGATCACCATCGGCGAGCGTTCCGGCTTGTCGAGTTCCGATTTTTTTGCCGCCATCTTATATCCTCTTCTCTTTTCCCCGGCCGCGGCACTCGGAACTGCCATCGGTCAGCGCCGCACGCTTTCCTCGAACCGCGCGTAGGGCCCGGCTGCGTACACGATTCTCCCGCCGAGCATGGTGAGCAGCGACTCGATCGCCCCGATCTCCTCGATCGGCGCCTTCATGTAGTCCTTCGAGAGCACGGCGAGATCGGCGAGCTTGCCCGCCTCGAGCGAGCCGCGCCGGTCCTCGTCGTGCGCAAACCAGGCGCTGCCCGTGGTGTACATCTGCAGCGCTTCCTCGCGCGTCGGCGTCTCCTCCGGTCCGCGCAGCGCCGTGCCCCCGACGGTCTTGCCGTCGAGCATCCAGCGCAGCGCCACGAACGGATTATACGAGGCGACGCGGTGCGCGTCGGTGCCCGCCCCGATCTTCACCCCGATTCTGAGCGCGGTCTTGAGCGGCGGCGCGCGGTGCGCGGCCTCCGCTCCCTTTTCCTTCTGGAAGCGCTCGCCCTCGAAATACAGCGCGTCCTGCATCGCCCAGCCGACGCCGAGCGCCTTCATGCGCTCGAGCGTCGGCGCCGAGGCGTCGTTGAGATGCGCCACCGCCCAGCGCAGGTCCGCGATCGGCACCTCGCGGTTGACGCGCTCGAAGATGTCGAGCAGCTGGCCGACCGAGCGGTCGTTGCGCCAGTGAATGTTGAGCGACATGCGCCGAGCGGCCGCCCACCTGGCGATCTCGTAGAACTGCGCTTTTTCCGCTTCGCCCGGGTTGTCGTTGTTGTACATGCCCCAGGCGACGTTCTCGCCGATGCCGTTGAAGCGCAGCATGTCGTCGCCGAACCCCATCGGCAGGAGCTGCGTGAGCGCGCGGTAGTCCTCGAGCTCCGAGCCGCGCTTCTGCGCGAACACGGTGTAGGCGACGCGCAGCGTGAGCGCCCGGTCCCGCCACAGCTTGAGCAGCGCCTGATAATCGCGCGGCGCCATGCCGAAGCCGCCCGGATCGATCACGCCGGTGAGGGCGAGGCGATTGAGCTCTCTGAAGAACTTGCGCGTGCCCTCGACCCTCTGCTCGAAGGGGGGCGATGGCAGCCGCGCAAACAGCGCCGTGATCGTGGCCGTGTCCCCGGTGATCCCGCCGGTCGGATTGCCGGCCGCGTCCCGCTCGAGCGCGCCGCGCGGCGGCAAGTCGGAATCGGCCGCGATATTGAGCGCCTTGAACGCCGCGGGCGTCATCAGCGCCCAGCCGTAGAAAAGCTGCACGTACGCGGGATGGTCTCCCGCGGCCGCCGCGAGCTCGGCCCGCGTCGGCCGGCGCTTCTCACGGAACTGCTCGGGGGTCCAGCCTCCCGCGACGATCAGCCAGTCACCCGGTTTCGCCGCGCGCGCCGCGTCGCGGACGCGGCCGAGCGCCTCCTCCAGGCTGGAAGCGCCGATCCAGCTTACCTCGACGCTGTAGGAGAGCGCCGCGCGGATCGCGTGGATGTGCGAGTCGATGAGCCCCGGGATCACCGTGCGCCCGCGAAGATCGACCACGCGCGTCTTGCGGCCGGCGAGCCTCATGATGTCGATCGACCTGCCGAGCGCCGCGATCCTGCCCTCGCTCACCGCCAGAGCCTCGCGGACGGAGAAGTGATCGTCCAGGGTCAGGATCTTGCCGTGGACGAGGATGATATCGGCGGTCTGGGCCCCGCCCGGCCCGGCCAGGGCGAGACCGAGCAGGCCGAGCGCGCAAAAGCAGACGAACTTCGCGATGCAATCCTTCAATTGGATCCCCCTTTGGAAATCACCGTAATATGCAAATACTCAAATGTCGTTAGTTTAAACCGTCGGACGGGGTTATAATTTTTTCATCCCGGACGTTCAGCGGGAATTCTCAACTAGAGGACCGGAAAACGCGCCATCGCGGTGCCCGGGCATTCCGGTCCGCAACCACGATGGAGGTCGAAATGACAATCCGCATCGGAGACGAAGCGCCGGATTTCACCGCCGAGACCACGGAGGGAAAGATCAAATTCCACGAGTGGATCGGCGACAAATGGGCGATCCTCTTCTCGCATCCGAAGGACTTCACGCCCGTCTGCACCACCGAGCTCGGCTACATGGCGAAGCTCAAGCCCGAGTTCGACAAGCGCAACATCAAGATCATCGGCTTGAGCATCGATCCGGTGAGCGACCACAAGAACTGGGTCAAGGACATCCAGGAGACGCAAGGGGCGGCGATCAACTATCCGATGATCGGCGACGCCGACCTGCACGTCGCCAAGCTCTACGACATGATCCACCCCAACGCGAGCGGCGGAAAGCGCACCGCGGCGGACAACGCCACGATCCGCTCGGTGTTCATCGTCGGGCCGGACAAAAAAGTGAAGGCGATGCTCATCTATCCGATGAGCGCCGGCCGCAACTTCGACGAAGTGCTGCGCCTGCTCGACTCGCTGCAGCTGAACGCGAAGCACAACGTCGCGACGCCGGTCAACTGGAAGCCGGGCCAGGACGTGATCATCCCGACCTCGGTTTCCGACGAGGACGCGAAGAAAAAATACCCGCAGGGCTTCAAGACGCACAAGCCGTATCTGCGGACGGTGTCGCAGCCAAAATAGCTCTGCCGCACCTTATTTGAATCAGATCGCAAAACCCGCTGCGGCAGCCGGCACGTTGCGGCTCGGCGACCTCGTCGTCAACCGCATGGGGTTCGGCGCGATGCGCGCGACCACCGGCGGCCCGGACATCTGGGGGCCGCCCCGCGACCGCGCCGCCGCGAGGAAGGTTCTGCATCGCGCGCTCGAGCTGGGGATCGACTTCATCGACACCGCCGACAGCTACGGGCCGGAAGTCTCGGAAACCATCATCGCCGAGTCGCTCCACCCCTACCCGCAGGGCCTGGTGATCGGCACGAAGGGGGGACTCGTGCGCCCGAGCGCACCGCGCTGGGACCCGGATGGACGGCCCGAGCACCTGCGCCGCGCGCTGGAGGGCAGCTTAAAGCGCCTCAAGCTCGAGCGCGTCGATCTCTACCAGCTTCACGCCCCCGACCCAAAAGTGCCTTTCGCCGACTCGGTGGGAGTTCTCGCGGATGCCTGGCGCACGGGAAAAATCCGCCATATCGGGCTCTCCAACGTGAGCGTGAAAAAACTCGAAGCGGCGCGCCGCATCGCGCCCATCGTCTCGGTGCAGAACGAATACAACCTGGAAAACAGGGAATCCGAAGGCGTGCTCGAGGCCTGCGAGCGGCTCGGGATCGCCTTCATTCCGTGGTTTCCGCTCGGAAAGGGCAAAGCGCTCGGGTCGCGCAAGCTCAAGCGCGCGGCGGCGAAGCTCGGCTCCACCCCGGCCCAAGCGGCGCTCGCGTGGCTGCTCGCGCGCTCGAGCGCGATGCTGCCGATTCCCGGCACGGCCTCGATCGCGCATCTGGAGGAGAACACCGCGGCCGCGGCGCTGAAACTTTCGCCCGAAGATCTTGCCGAACTCGGCTGAAACGACGGAGGAATCCATGCGACGCATCGCGATGATTCTGGCCATCCTCGGCTTGGGCGCGCTCACCGCGCTCGCCGGCGGATGCAAGAGCCCCCCGACCCAAGAAGAGATGGCCGCGCACGACTACGGCCCGCGCCCGGAGAACTACGAGAAGATCATCCGCGACTACCTCTGGAACAAGCTCCTCGATCCGGGCAACGCGATCGTCGAGTTCAAGGCGGGACCCAAGCAGCTCTACCAGCAGGAAACGGCGCTGCGCCCGCACCAATGGGGCTGGGGCGTGTGCGTGTGGATCAACGACAAGAACATGCGCGGTGACTATGACGGCGCCTACCCGATGGTGTTTTTCATCCGCGACGGGAAAATCGTCGCCGCGAACGGCGGGGCGGACGACAACATCATCGGCTGGCGCTACGCGCGCACCGGCTGCAACGAGCTCGGCGCGCCGTTCGTGACGCGGTGATAGATCAACCTCTACGAGGTGTCGTAAGGTACCCAGAGGAAGGGAGACGCAGTCGATGAAAGTCGTGGTCAACGCCTGCGCGGCGCTGTGTTTTGCCTCCGCAACTCAGGCCCAGGACTATCCCAAGGGGCCCATCAATCTGGTGATTCCGCTTGCGCCGGGGGACGCGACCGACACCTCCGCGCGCGCCATTGCCGACGCGCTCTCGCGCGAGCTCAAGGTGGCGGTCGTCCCGGTGAACCGGCCCGGCGCGGGCGGTGCGCTCGGCACCGGGCAGGTCGTGAAGTCGAAGCCCGACGGCTACACCATCGTCCTCACGAACAACGCGTCGCTGGTCTTCCGCTCGATCCTCGATCCCAAGACCGCGAGCTACAACCCGCTCACCGATCTCACGCCGCTCGGGCTCGCGATGCGCTCGCCGAGCATTCTCGCGGTGCGCGGGGACGCGCCCTACAGGACTTTCCGCGAGATGGTGGAGCACGCGAAGAAGAACCTCGGGAGCGTTCGCGTCGGGACCGCCGGGGCGGGATCGGTGGGCGATTTCTGCCTGCGCACGATCAACTCGGCCACCGGCGCAGGGCTCACCATGGTGCCCTTCACGGGCGCGTCGCCCGCCGTCACCGCGCTCCTCGGCGGGCACGTGGAAGGCGTGATCCTCGCGCTCGGTACCATGACGGGCCATCTCAGGAGCGGGACTTTGAGGGGGATCGTGATCTCGAGCAAGTATCCGGATTTTCCGGACATCCCGACGCTCGCCGAGCTCGGTCACTCCGAGCCGTTTTTCGGGGTCTGGGTGGGATTCTTCGCCCCCGCGGGCGTGCCGGCGGAGGTCACCCGCGCGCTGGTTCCGGCGCTCGAGCAGGCCATCAGGTCGCCCGCGATCGGCGCGAAGCTCAAGCCGCTCGGGATGCTGATGGATTATTCCCCGCCCGACAAGCTCCTCGCCGAGATCCGCAGCGAGCACGCCCGCGTGCAGGAGATCGCCGAGAAGGCGGGACTCATCAAGTAGTTTTTCGCGGCGCGAACGAGAAATGACCCCGTGAGCGCCGGCCCCACCCGCTACTGGCGCGAGGCCGTGCTGCTGCTGGTCCTCGTCGCGCCGCTCCTCGCGCTCCTTGCGGGCAACCCCATCGCCCAGGACGCGCGACTTAGCAACTATGCCGACAAGCGCATGTTCCTGGGCGTTCCGAATTTTTTCGACGTCGCATCGAATCTCGCCTTCTTTCCGGTCGGACTCGCGGGGCTTCTCACCGGCGCGGCGAGGAACGGGGCGGCGCGCTCGTGGCTCGTCGCTTTTCTGGGGACCGCGCTCGTCTGCTTCGGCTCGGGCTACTACCACTGGGCGCCCGACAACGAAAGGCTGGTATGGGACCGCCTGCCCATGACGCTCGCCTTTATGGGCCTTTTTGTCGCGCTCGTCAGCGAACACATCGGAGAGCGCATCGAGCGGGTGTTGCTTGCCCCGGCGCTTATCGCCGGAATCGCGAGCGTCCTCTGGTGGCATTATACGGACGACCTGCGCCCGTACATCTGGGTGCAGCTCGCCCCTTTTCTTGCCATCCTCGTCGTCGTCTTCGCGTTTCCCGGCCGATACACGCAC
>DASPXL010000096.1:0-3209 GCA_035637375.1 Burkholderiales bacterium | reverse complement strand
TGATCCTCAGGTCGGAGGATCTGAAGCTCGCCGGGGCGCTTGAGGCGCCCGGAAGCCCCGCCGTCGGCAGGGACGCAGGGGAGCTTGCCGGGAGATCGTGTGGCTTGAAGATCGTGTCCGACCCGGCCAACGCGGTTGCCGGAGCCGATTGTCTGATCGATTTCACCCGGCCCGAAGGGACGCTCGAGCACGTGGAACACTGTCTCAAGAAAGGCGTGCGCATGGTGATCGGGACGACCGGCTTTTCCGCGCAGCAAAACGAGCGTATCGCCGCCGCGGCCGGGAGAATCGCGATCGTGCTGGCACCGAACATGTCGGCGGGAGTGAACGTCGCCTTCACGCTTGCCGAGACGGCGGCGCGCGCGCTCGGTGACGGATACGACGTGGAGATCATCGAGGCGCACCACAGGCACAAGGCCGACGCACCCTCGGGCACGGCGCTCAGGTTCGGCGAGGTGATCGCGCGCTCCCTCGGCAGGGACCTGGCACGCAATTCTGTTCACGGCCGCAAAGGGGAGGTCGGCGAGCGCGATCCCAAGGCGATCGGGTTTCACGCCGTCCGCGGCGGCGACATCGTCGGCGAGCACACCGTCATGTTCGCCGGAGAGGGCGAGCGCGTCGAGATCACCGTGCGCTCGGGCAGCCGCGCGACCTACGCGCTGGGCGCCCTGCGCGCCGCGCGTTTCTTGAGCGGCAAGGACCGCGGCCTGTACGGCATGCACGAGGTGCTTGGACTGGGCTGAGCCGGCCGGGAGCTCAAAGAGAAGCCGGGAGCGAAGCCCGCCGGGGCGTTCGACCCGGGATGCTCGACCCTCAACTGTCCTTCTGCAGCGTCCGCAGCGCCTGCTGCGTCCATACTTCGTCGATCGCGTAGAGCAGCTCGTCGGCGCTCTTGTAGCGCTCGCGCGGGTCGACGGCGAGCATCCTGTCGAGCAGCTTCTGGCAATCGGCGAGCGTCTCGGGCAGCTTGGGCCGCGGCGCGCTGATGTGCAATGCGATCAGCTCGGACACCGATTCGGCCTCGAACGGGCGTTTGCGCGTCAGCATTTCGTGGAAAATGATTCCCAGGGCGTAAATATCGGACCGTATCGTCGCCGGGTTGCCCTCGATCTGCTCCGGTGAAACGTAATAGGGAGTCCCGTAAAGCTCGCCTTGGCGGGTGCGCCCGAAGTCCTCCCCGAGCCTCTTCGCTATTCCGAAATCTGCGAGCGCGATGCTGCCGTCGGCCCGCGCCATGAGATTGCCGGGCTTGATATCGCGATGGATGATGCCGCGGTTGTGAATCTCGCGCAGGGCGCTTCCCGCCTGCGCAAGCAGCGACAAACCTTGCCGCCCGCTCAAGCCCGTGACGATGATGTCGGCGAGGCTGCCGCCGGGAAAATACTCCATGGCGATGTAGGCGTGGCGCTCGCTGAAGCCGCGGTCGTAGATCTTGACCACGTTCGGGTGATCGATCGACGAAATGATGTCGAACTCCTGGACGAAACGCTGCAGCAGGGTCTCGTCCAGGCTGGGAGAGGCGTTGAGGATCTTGAGCACCACCTGCTGCTTGTCGCTCTCGCGCTCGGCGAGGTAGACGACCGAGGAACCTCCTTGACCGATCTTCGAGACCACGCGATAGCCCTGGACGGTCAGCTGCTTCTCGCCCAGAGTATCGCCGAACTGGCTGGTGATCATGCGCAGGGTCATGCCCAGCGCAGCCTTGACCGCAGTGGCGGCGATCCGGGCGTTGGCGGCGAGCGCCCGGCGCATGTCCTCGGGGATCTGCACCGAGGCATCGTCCTCGCCGCCGGCCGCGATGCCGATGATCTCGGACGCCTCGGTGGGCTGGCTGCGGCCGTGCAGCTGGACCGTCCGGCGCGAGCCGACGGCGACCGCCGGGCCGGCGGCGGTGACCGTCGCCTGGCTCGCGACCACCGCCCAGCCGAGCTCCTTGGTCTGGCCTTCCAGGCGCGAGGCGATGCTGACGGCGTCGCCGACCGCGGTCAGCTCGCCGCGGCCCGGCGCACCGACCTGGCACAGCAGCACTTCGCCGCTGTGGATGCCCACGCCGACGGAAAATTCGGGCAGGCTGCGGGAGGGATGGTGCCGTTTGATCCAGTCGCGGAAATCGAGCGCGGCAAGCTGCAGCGCGAGGCCGGCGCGCACCGCCCGATGCGCGTGGCCCCCCTTTTTTTCGTTCTGGCGGGGCTCGAACAGCGCCATGATCCCGTCGCCGATGAATTTCATCACGAGGCCGCCGCAGCGGATGATCGGCGCGCAAGCGGTTTCGAGGTAGGCGTTGAGAAGCTCGGCGATCTCGTCGGCGGCGAGCCGTTCCGAATACGCGGTGAAGTTGCGGATGTCCGAGAAGATCACCGTCGCGTCGGCGATCCTGCCGGTGAGGCTGCCGGCGTCGGCGTCCTCGAGCATCGCGGCGCCGTCGCCGCCGGAGATGTCCTCGCGGAACTTCTTCGTGAGGCGGTCCTGCTGCGGGACGAGCCGCGCCGCGAGCGCGTGGGTCAGGCCTTCGTATTTCTTCAGACGGCTGTTGACCGCTTCCATCAGCTCATTGCGGGTGAAGGGCTTCGGCAGGTAGTCGTCAGCCCCGAGGTTCATGCCGCGGCGCGTGCTGGAGCGGTCGTCGAGCGCGGTGAGGAAGATAAAGGGAATGTCGGCGAGGCGCGGCTCGGCCCGCAGGGCCTCGAGCACGGCGAACCCGTCCATCTCCGGCATCTTGACGTCGCACAGGATGAGGTCCGGCGGATCGCTGCGCGCCATCTCCAGGCCGACGCGGCCGTTTTCCGCCCCGGAGGCGGCGTAGCGCTCCACCTTCAGCATCAGCATGATGTTGTTGCGGATGCTCGCTTCGTCCTCGATGACGAGGACCTTCTTTGCGGTTTCCCCGGCCATCAGCTCGCTTCCACCGGCCGCTCGCCCGGCCTCAAGGGGAGCACCACGGTGAACCGGGTTCCGGCGCCGGGCGCGCTCGCGAGGCTGATTTCGCCGCCGTGAAGCTCCACCGACTTCTTCACTATCGACAGACCGAGCCCCGTTCCCGGGCGGTTCTCGACATTCGAGGCGCGGTGGAAGCTGTCGAACAGCCGCGGCTGGTCCTGCACCGGGATTCCGATCCCGCGATCCTGGACCTCGATCACGGCCTGCTCGTCGCGCCGGGAAAGCGACAAGCTGACTTCGCTTCCCTGCGGGGAATACTTCACCGCGTTCGA
>DASPXL010000095.1:0-3490 GCA_035637375.1 Burkholderiales bacterium | reverse complement strand
CGGTCTGTGGAAGGCCGCGAACATCGACATCGAAAAGGAAAAAGGCCCGTGGTACCGCGACACCGGGCAGGGCATGGGCCCGGCGCTCAACACCGCGGCGGCGATGAGCGCTTACATCCTCGCCGACCGCGGCACCTGGATCTCGTTCAAGAACCGCAGAGACCTTGTCATTGCGGTCGAAGGCGACAAGCGCCTCTTCAACCAGTACGGCGTGATGCTGGTCAGCCCTTCGAAGCATCCAGGCGTCAAAAAAAACCTCGGGCAGGCCTTCATTGACTGGCTTGTCTCGCCAGAAGGGCAGAGAACCGTCGCCGAGTATAAGATCGGCGGCGAGCAGCTGTTTTTTCCCAACGCCGGCGCTCCCGGGGCGTGATCGCGATCTCGCTATATCCGCGCGGGAATGACGCCCTGATACAATGACGCTTTTCGCGGCGGCGCTCGCCGCCGGCACGGGTCGGCATGAAGGTATTCGGGTTCGCCGGATGGTCCGGAAGCGGCAAGACCACCCTGATCGAGCAGCTCATCCCCCGCTTCGTGAAGCGTGGACTGAAGGTGTCGCTCATCAAGCACGCGCACCACAGCTTCGACGTCGATCATCCCGGAAAGGACTCCTATCGCCATCGCGAAGCGGGCTGCAGCGAGGTCGTGGTCGTGTCCGAAGAACGCTGGGTCGTCGTGCACGAGCTGCGCGGGGAGCCCGAGCCTTCGCTCGAGGAGCAGATCGGGCGCGTCTCGCCCTGCGACCTGCTGCTGGTGGAGGGCTACAAGCACTACGCCATGCCGAAGCTCGAGATCTGGCGCAAGGCAAACGCGAAGCCGCTGCTGCACCCCGAAGATGAGCACGTCGTAGCCATCGCCGCGGACGCGCCGCTTGACACCCGGCTGCCGCGTTTCGATCTGAGCGACTACGACGGAATCGGAGATTTCATCCTGAGCTACAACGGATTCAAATGAACAAGGGACTGCTCGAGGTCGATGAAGCGCTCGAGCGGCTGCTCGCGGGCGCGCGCCCGGTCGCCGAGGCAGAAACGGTCCCCACGCTTGCCGCGACCGGCCGGGTGCTCGCGGCCGTGCAGCGCTCGACGATGAACGTGCCGCCCCTGGACAACAGCGCGATGGACGGCTACGCCGTTCGCATCGCCGACGTTCCGCGGGCGGGGGCCCGGCTCAAAGTGGCGCAGAAAATTCCCGCCGGCTCCACCGGCAAGCCGCTTGCTCCCGGCACTGCCGCGCGCATCTTCACCGGCGCCCCGATTCCCCCGGGCGCGGACGCCGTCGTGATGCAGGAACTCTGCGCGCAGGAGGGCGACGAGGTCGTCGTGAAGAAGATACCCGCCCGAGGGGAATGGATCCGGCTCACGGGCAGCGACATCCGCGCGGGCGGGGAAGTGCTTCCCGCGGGAATTCGCTTGCGTCCCCAGGACACCGGTCTTGCGGCCTCCGTCGGCATCGCCTCGCTCCCCGTTTTCCGCCTTGTGCGTCTCGGCTTGTTTTTCACGGGCGACGAGCTGGTGATGCCGGGCGACCCGCTGCCGCCGGGGCGAATCTACAATTCGAACCGCTTCACCCTGAACGGGCTGGCGCGCGTTTTCGGCTGCGAGACCCGCGACTACGGCATCGTCGCCGATTCGCTCGATGCCACGCGTGAAATGCTGCGCCGCGCCGCCGCCGAGTGCGACGTGATCGTGACGAGCGGCGGCGTTTCGGTGGGCGAGGCGGACTTCGTGAAGCCCGCCGTCGAGGCCGAGGGCGAGCTGCTCATGTGGAAGATCGCGATGAAGCCGGGGCGGCCGCTGGCGTTCGGAAGAGTCGGAAAGGCCGCCTTTCTCGGCTTGCCCGGGAATCCCGTATCGAGCTTCGTGACGTTTTTGATATTTGTCCGGCCGTTCCTGCTCAAGACGCAAGGTATCACCGACGTGCAACCCCACGCGATTGCCGCGCGCGCCGATTTCGATTGGCCGGACCCTGATCCCCGCCGCGAGTATCTGCGCGTAAAATGGAACGCGCGCGGGGGACTCGATCTCTATCCCACGCAGGATTCGGTCGTGCTGATGTCCACGGCGTGGGCCGACGGCCTGATCGACAACCCGGCAAACCATCCGGTCCGCGCCGGAGAGATGGTGAAGTTCTTTCCGTATTCGGAGCTGTACCGATGAAAATCAAGATCCTCTATTTCGCGGGCCTGCGCGAGCAACTCGGCAGGCCCGGCGAGGAGCTCGATGTTTCTCCCGCTGTCACCACGGTCGCGGGCTTGCGCGCGCAGCTGATGACCCGCGGCGGCGCCTGGAAGACTGCGCTTGCGCAAGGGCGTGCGCTTCGCGTCGCGGTCAACCAGGAAATGGCCCAGCCGGCGACGCCGGTGAAGCCGGGCGATGAAGTCGCGTTTTTTCCCCCGGTGACGGGAGGTTGAGGTGCCGGTACGCATTCAAGCCCAGGATTTCGACGCCGGCGCAGAGATCGCGGCTCTGCGTCGGGGCGATCCCAAGATCGGCGCGGTGGCGAGCTTTATCGGCGTGTGCCGCGACGCGAACGACGGCGAAGCGGTGAAGAAGATGACGCTCGAGCACTATCCCGGCATGACCGAGAAGGCCATCGAGAAAATAATCTCCGAGGCGAGGCGCCGCTGGGACGTGATGGACGCCCTAGTCATCCATCGCATCGGTGAACTTAAGCCCACCGACCAGATCGTGCTCGTCGTCGTCACCGGGGCGCATCGCGGCGAAGCCTTCGCGGCCTGCGAGTTCATCATGGATTACCTCAAGACCCGCGCGCCGTTCTGGAAGAAGGAGGAGACTCCGCAAGGCGCTCGCTGGGTCGAGGCGCGAGCCTCCGACGACGAGGCGGCGCAGCGCTGGGAGCCGCCCAAGTCGAGCGCCGCCTGAGCGCAGGCGTTTACGCGTGCCGCCCGGGCGGCTATCATGGTCGCGTTTTCAGGGAGATGGCATACCTCCCTAACCGCCGCAAGGCTGATGATGCCTACGCGACACGCCGGAGAGCGTAGGCACGGTGTCCGTCCCTGTTGCCTCCGTGTCGTGTTCGAAAAAATGCGGAACGGAGGTTTTCAATGACCGAAATCTGGGGTTTGGCCGCCCTGTGGCTCGGGCTTGCGTTGCTCGCGGCGCTGCTCTCGATCTGGCTCAAGGTCGCCAATGCGCTTTCCGAGATCGTGGTCGGCACCGTCGCGCAGCTCATCGTCGGCGCGGCCTTCGGTGCCGCGTTTCTCGGAGCGGATCATGTCTGGGTCAAGTTCCTTGCCGGCACCGGCGCGATCGTGCTCACTTTCCTCGCCGGAGCGGAGCTGGACCCGGAGGTTTTCAGGCGCAGATGGAAAGAAGCGACAGCGGTCGGCCTGATCAGCTTTTTTGCGCCGTTTTTCGGCTGTGCCGCAGCGGCACGCTGGGGGCTCGGCTGGAGCGCCGAGGCGAGTTGGCTTGCGGGGGTGGCGATGTCCACGACGTCGGTCGCGGTCGTCTACGCGGTGATGATCGAG
>DASPXL010000094.1:0-1502 GCA_035637375.1 Burkholderiales bacterium | reverse complement strand
CACCTCGCGCTCCGGATCGATGCCGGATTCGACGAGCATGCGCTTCAAGCCGTCCGCCGGGCCGGGCGCCGCGCCGATGCGCAGGCCCTTGAGCGCGCGCAGCTCCCCGCGCTTCGCGCCGATGTCCTTGCGCACGACGAGAAACCAGTACATGTTCTGCGAGAGCGCGCAAATCAGCCTGCACCCGGTCCAGTCGCGGAAAGCGTAGAGCGGCGCGTGCGCGGCGCCGCCGGCGAAGTCGAGCCTGCCCTCGCGCAGCTCTTCGAAGGTTTTCGTGACCGGAAAGACGAGCTCGATCGTGGCGTCGAGCCCCTCCTTTTTGAAGAAACCGAGCTCGACCGCCGCGATCGCGGGAAAATACGACGGCGAGACCATGTCGGGGATGGCGACGCGAAGGGGCATGGAGTCCGGGATGAGCCCGGCTACCGCTTCAAGGGCTTGTAGCGGATTCGCCTGGGCTTTGCGCCTTCCTCGCCCAGCCGCTTCACCTTGTCCGTCTCGTATTCCTGGTAATTCCCCGCGAAGAAGCTCACCTTCGAGTCGCCTTCGAAGGCGAGGATGTGGTTGGCGATGCGGTCGAGGAACCAGCGGTCGTGCGAGATCACCATCACGCAGCCGGCGAACTCGAGCAGCGCGTCCTCGAGCGCGCGCAGCGTCTCGACGTCGAGGTCGTTCGAGGGCTCGTCGAGCAGGAGCACGTTGCCTCCCTTGAGCATCGTCTTCGCGAGGTGCACCCGGCCGCGCTCGCCGCCGGAGAGCGTGCCCAGCTTCTTCTGCTGGTCGGCGCCCTTGATGTTGAACCGGCCGAGGTAGGCGCGCGAGGGCATCTCGAACTTGCCTACGGTGAGGATGTCCGCGCCGCCCGAGATGAATTCCCAGACGTTCTTGTCGGCCTCGAGCGCCTCGCGCGATTGGTCCACGTGCGCCATTTTCACCGTCGGGCCGATGACGATCTTGCCCTTGTCCGCTTTTTCCTTGCCGGTGATCATGCGGAACAGCGTCGATTTCCCGGCGCCATTGGGGCCGATGATCCCGACGATTGCGCCGGGCGGCACACTGAAAGACAGATCGTCGATGAGAAGGCGGTCGCCGTAACCCTTGCTGATGCCCTTGAACTCAATCACCGAATCGCCGAGACGATCGGCGACCGGGACGAAGATTTCCTGCGTTTCGTTGCGTTTCTGGTATTCGTAAGAGGAAAGTTCCTCGAAGCGCGCGAGCCGCGCCTTGGATTTCGCCTGGCGGCCCTTGGGGTTCTGCCGCACCCACTCCAGCTCCTTTTGCATCGCCTTGATGCGCGCCTGCTCCTGCTTCTCCTCCACCTCGAGGCGCTTCTCCTTCTGCTCGAGCCACGACGAGTAGTTGCCTTCCCAGGGAATACCGTAGCCGCGGTCGAGCTCGAGGATCCACTGGGCCGCGTTGTCCAGAAAATACCGGTCGTGCGTGACCGCGACCACGGTACCGGGAAATCTCCGCAGAAACTGTTCCAGCCACTCGACGCT
>DASPXL010000093.1:0-12918 GCA_035637375.1 Burkholderiales bacterium | reverse complement strand
CCGAAAACGATCCCGACAAGCTGAAAGGTCCCGGCGGCCTGACGTTGCGTCAGATCCACGAGCAGGTGCGGAAATCGGTCGTGCGGGACCGCGAGGCGCAGAAGATGAAAAACCAGCTCGCACAGAAGCCGAGCCGCTGGCGGCGCTTCGTGCGCTACGTGTGGGACAAAAAGCGCGGCTAGCCGGGCGGCGCCATCGCGAGCTCGCGCATCACGGCCTCGAGCCCCTTCACCACACGCGCAAGCCTTTCGTAGTCGAGCTTGTCGGGAGTATCGTGCAGCGTGTGATAGTGCGGATAGCGGTAGGGCGCGGTGTCGGTCACCATCACCGCGGGCCAGCCGAATTTCCAGTAGGCCCACTGGTCGGACCAGCTCACTCCCGCGATCGACTCCAGTCCCACGGCGCCCTCCGACGGAAACGCCGCGTGACGCCTGAACGAGCCGATGACCCGGCGCACGAGATTCCGCGAGCGCGGGTTGGCGACGAAGCCGATGAAGTCGCCCGTCGACGGGTAGAGCAGGTTGAAGGGAAACGGGTAGCGTTGGCTTCCGGCCGAGTCGCTGTACCAACCGATGGTCTCGAGCGAGAGCATCGCGACGACTTCCCTCCCCTCGCGCTTCAAGCCGCTCGCGTGTACGTAGCTGCCCATTCTTTCCGTCCCGAACCAGGGCAGTTCCTCGTTGACGTAGAAAACGAACCGGATCTCCAGACCCTCGCCCGGCTGGACCGAGTTGAAGGCGCGCGCAAGCTCGAGCAGCGCCGCCACGCCCGAGCCGTTGTCATTCGCCCCAACGGCCCCCTGCGCCGAATCGTAATGCGCTCCGATGACGACGAGGCGCGGCCTGCCGGTACCCGGACCGGGGCGCGACACCTCGAGATTGCGAACGCTCACGCCGTCCGCTTCGAACTCCTGGCGCGCGACCGCGTAACCGAACCCGGCGAGCGTCCCTTCGATATAACGTGCGGACCGCTCGAGCGCTTCCGGACGCCCGACGTTGTGCTCCTCGCTCGCGACGGCGACGACGTGCGACTTCAGATTCGCGAGGAGCGCCTGATCTGCGGTTCCGAGCGGCTGGAGCGGGCCGCGATGGCGCTCACCTGGCATCGCCGTCATGTACCAGACGGCGAACGCGAGAAGCGCAACGAGAATCGCGAGGACAAGGAGCAGGAGCACGGGGCGCCCGCGGCGCAACCAACTCACGATCCGCGAGCGCCCTATCGAGGCCCTACTCGGGCCAGTTCTTGATATAGCCCTTCAGCATGCGGTTCTCGAAGTCCTGCTCCTCGAGCACCGCCTTGGCGACGTCGCGGAAGGAAACCACGCCGATCAGCTTGTCGCGGTCCATCACCGGAAGGTAGCGGGCCCCGGAGTCGATCATCGTGCGCCGCAGGTCGTTGACTTCCATGGCGGGGCCCGCGGTCACCGGATCGCGCTCCATGATGTCGCCGACTTTTGCGTCGCCGAGCGCGCCGCGGCCCTTGTCGACCGCCAGCAGGATTTCCTTGAAGGTGAGCATCCCGGCCATGCGGCCTTTGTCGATCACCACGAGCGAGCCCATGTTGTGCTGGGCCATGATCGAGACCGCCTCGGCCAGCTTGCCCTCGGGGGCGATCGTGAAAAGCGCGTTGCCCTTGACCTTGAGGATTTCGCTGACCTGCATGGGCTTCCTCCTGCGGCGAACCTTTTGTCTGGATAATACTCCCGCGCCCGACGCGACGCCAGGCAATACCTTCAGCTGATGCCAACGGCCACGGCGCTTCCCGAGGGCGTCGGCGCCGAGGGGGCCCCGGGCGCGCCATCTGGTAAGCTTGTCCGCACGAATAGGGAGGCATCGGAGATGGCAGACACTGCCGAGTTCCGGCTTCAGTGATCTTCAGGCCGGCTGAAAGGGGAGCCATGGCTAAACGAGACCGAAGAAAAGCCCACGGACCGGTGCGGCCGGTAAAAACCAAGCGCGACTACGAGAGCGCGGCAGCCGTCGTCAAGCGGCTATCCGGTCAGGCGGACCGGGATTCCGCCGCCGAGCGGCGTCTGCAATCGCTGCTCCGGGAACTGGAAAAGTTCGACGATCAGGAAGACGACGCCGATGCGGACTTGCCGGGGGACTACGACTATTCGGGGCCTCGCCGGCGGTGGTCCGACGACACCTCGGGCACCGAATGACGGCCGACCGGGAGACCGGCCGGCGGATCGGGGGGCGGCACGAAGAACGTCTAGCTGGCGTTTTTCGACGGCCTCCAATTTGGGGATCCCAAGGGCGCGTAGCCCCCTTTTTCAACAACCTGCTAGCGCCGTCCGTTCATGACCTTTCGCGCCGATGCGGACACGACCCTGTTGCGGCCCTTGTGTTTGGCGTCGTACAGCACCTGGTCCGCGGCGCGGATGAGCGCGTCCGCCGTCGTGCCGTGGTCCGGAAAGGTCGCCACCCCCGCCGAAACCGTGACGGTGCCGAGGTCCTTCTCCTCGTGCTCGAGCGTCAACTCGTTGACCGCCTTGCGGATGTCTTCCGCGCGCTGCGTGGCGATCTGCAGGGGTCCCTCGGGAAGAAGCACCGAGAATTCCTCTCCGCCCACGCGACACGCGATATCGCTCTCGCGAACGTAGGCTTGCAATACAAGGCCGAGGCGTCGCAGCACCATGTCCCCCGCGCCGTGGCCGAAGGTGTCGTTGACGCGCTTGAAGTGATCGATGTCCAGCAGGATTATCGAGAGAGGCTGGGTCTTGCGTTTTGCGCGCGCCAGCTCGCGGATAAGGGAATCCTCCAGATAACGCCGGTTGTGCAGGCCGGTGAGCGGATCCCGGATCGATTGTTCCTGCAAGGTCTCGCGCAGATTGAGATTGGCGAGCGCAAGACCGATCTCTTCCCCCACGGTTGCGGCGAGACTCAAGCCGGATTCCACCGACCCGGCGCTTTCCGAAGACCTTGATTCCATCTTCAGGCGTTGCACGTGCAGCAATCCGAGCATTTTGCCTTGCGCGATGAGAGGGACGCATACGTAGGGCAACACCGACTTCGAGGCCGGCGTAACGTGTCCGCAGTACGGCTCGGCGTGCGCGTCCCGAACCCAGTGCGGTTGCGCGCGGCGCAACGCCCAGCAATCCCGAAACGGGAATGTCCCCTCGCTCGGCGACGCTTCGCCCCAGGTCGCGACGTGCTCCAAATAATCGCCGGGAGGATGAATCAGATACAGCTTGCCGGTCGCTCCCTGGAACAATTGCGGCCCGAAACACTCGATGGCCGCATAAGCTTCGGCGGCCGTCAAGCTCGCCTTGAGATAGCTGCTGAGCTTGCGAAGGCTTACGTGTTGACGGAGGATTCGCTCCAATTCGCGGATTCGATGCGGCAATCGGTTCCCGCCCTGCGCCGGGACCGCCTTCGCGCGCTCGCGCTTCTCAGCGCGCTTGGCCTTGGGCTTTGCAGTTTCCGACATCTTCTTCGTCCTGCGGGAGAAGTCGAAGTCTAATGGGCGCGCCTGTCGGTTGGTTCCATGGGGGATTTTTGTTGTAGCAGCTCTTCGAATTCGCGAGAGTGAAGCGGCTTGCTGAAGTAGAAACCCTGGGCCTGGTCGCAGCGGCGCCCCTGAAGGAAATCGATGTGCTCCTTGGTCTCCACCCCTTCCGCGGTCACTCTCAGGTTGAGTCCGTGCGCCAGCGCGATGATCGCTTTGGCGATGATGGCGTCATCGGGATCGGTCAAGACGTCGCGCACGAAGGACTGATCGATCTTGAGCTCGTCGATGGGGAAACGCCTCAGGTAGCTCAGGCTCGAGTACCCCGTACCGAAATCGTCGATCGAAAGCTTCACGCCCATCTGCTTCAGGTTGCCGAGCATCAAGGCGCCGGCCGCGGCGTTGTGCATGACGAGGCTTTCCGTCAATTCCAGCCCGAGGCAATCGGCGTTCAGACCGGTCTCCCGCAGGGAGCGTGCGATCGTCTCGGCCAATCCCTTATGGCGGAATTGACGGGCCGACAGGTTTATCGAGACCGTTATCGCGGGCAGGCGGGCGTCCTGCCACGCCTTGTTCTGCGCGCATGCCGTTCGCAGGACCCATTCGCCGATCGGCTCGATCAGGCCCGTTTCCTCTGCCAGAGGAATGAACTTGTCGGGCGACACCATCCCCAGCTCGGGGTGTTGCCAGCGTATCAGCGCCTCGGCGCCGGTGATCTTTCCCCGATCGAGGTGGATCTGCGGCTGATATTGAAGAAGAAATTCCTCCCGCTCGATCGCGCGGCGCAGGCTGTTTTCCAGCATCAGCCGCTCGTTGATCCTCGCGTCGATCTCCTTCGCATAAAACTGAAAGGTATTTCTTCCGAGCTCCTTGGCGCCGTACATGGCGGCGTCCGCGTTCTTCAGTATCGTTTCCCCGTCGGAACCGTCCTGCGGGTAAAAGCTCGCGCCGATGCTGCAGGTGATGTTGAACTCGCGCTCCCCGATCGAGATCGGTTGGGCGATGGCCGCGAGGATCCGTTCGATGACCTGAGAGGCGTGTTCGTCGCTGACTTGGTCGGGCAGCACGATGACGAACTCATCGCCCCCCTGCCGTGCGATCGTGTCGCCGTCACGCACGCAGGACCCGAGGCGCTCGGTGACCGATTTCAGCAGCTGGTCGCCGGTGTTATGTCCCAGACTGTTGTTGATGTACTTGAAATTGTCGATGTCGACCGATATCACCGCGACCTGCCGCCCGTGGCGGCCGGCGTGGGCGATCGCGTGAGTCAGGCGGTCCTGCAGCAAACTGCGGTTCGCGCTTTTTGTCAGGACATCGTAGTAGGCAAGGTGATTGAGCTTTTCTTCCTTCTCGAAATACTTGAGGGAAAGGGATATGTCACCCGCCAGATGCTTGAGCAGCGTCAGCTCATCGCCGTCGAAAAACCCGGTCTGCGCCGAATAAAGTACGAATAGCGCGGCGACTCGTCCGTCCACCAGGACCGGCAGCGACGCCATCGAGCGGTAACCGCGCGCAAGCGCCGCTTTCTTGCACGCGACGTTCGAGTCCGCCTTGAGGTCGTTCACCACCACGGTCTTCTTTCGACGCAGGGCCTGACCGAGGGCGCCGCGATCTTCGCCCGCGTCGCGAAGCAAAGGGACGACCTCTCTCAGGTACCCGCCGTCAAATCCGGCCTGGGCGACCGGAGACAATTCATTCGTGCCCGCTTCCGGCACTCCCACCCATGCCATGCGGTACGACCCGTGCCTGACCGCGATACCGCAGGCTTCGTCGAATAACCGGCGACGGTCGCGGATCCGACTCATGGCCGAGCCGAATCCGCTCAGGACGGCGCAGGCTCGTGCCAAGCGCGCGATCATGCCCCGATATACCGCGCTAACACGCGATTCCGGCGCGAACCGGCTCGAGAACCTCTAAGTCGAGGGGTGTTTCGACGTCCTCGACAGTCCCAGCTCTAGGCATTCACCTCTCGCAAAAGCGCAGCCCCTGTCGCGTCAGGGTTTTCCGGTCCGGGTCACTACTACATATAGTTGTCCAGCAAACCCGGACTACAACTTCTACCCCCTTGTGGCGCGCTCGTCAAGAGGTGCAGGCCAGAAATGCAGAGTTACGGCAGGTCGGCCCGAGCTGGCCCGTCGTACACCGCATGGCATGCTCCGCGTTCCTCGCCTTCGCGGAACGGAGCGATCTTCAGGGCAACGACCTGTTACGAATCAGAAATTCGAGCTACGCCCGCGCCTCAAGTCTCGCGGCGGTACCGGCGCCTTATTTGCGCGCCGCCGGCTTTTCCGCCGTGATCTCCGGCCCGAGGCCTTCGGCCTCGGCCGCATCGAAGTTGAGCTCGACCTTGATGCCGTTCGGGTCGTGCATGAAAAGCTGGTAGAGCGCCTGGCCGTTCGCGCGCCGCTCGTTGAACTCTATCCTGTGGCGGCGCAGGTGGGCCATGGTGTCCTTGAGCCCCTTTGCGCGGAAGGCGATGTGGTCGATCGCGCCGGTGCCCGCACCCATGGCCTGCCCAAGACGCCCGAGATAGGTCTTCTGGTTTTCGTCTGCGTGCTTGGCGCTCTTGCCGATGTGCACGACGTCCCGGCCCTCGAGGTACATCCAGTAAACGGGAAATCCGAATTCCGGGTGCCAGCCCTCTTCCATGCCGAGCACGTCGCGGTACCAGTCGCGCGTGCGCTCCATGTCATCGGCGGCAATCAGATAATGCTCGATGTGGGACAGCGGCATTGCGGGACTCCCGCGCGGTGAACGCGTGCTCGCTTGAGGGAAGACGGTCAGTACTTCTTGATGTCGGAGTGCGCGACCATGACCATGTACGCAAACAGGAACGAGAACAGCGCCGCGGTCCACAGAGAGAAGATAGAGAATCCGCGGTGCAGATCGAGCAGCGCCACGCCGGCGAAGAAGAGGAACACGTCGATCAGCGTGACGTCGAGAACGAGCACGACGAGCTTGGCCGGCCGCGTGTTGAGCAGCTTGTGGAAAGTCGACAGCGCGGGGTTCGAGGGAAACTTCGCGGCCAGCACGCGGGTCGTCCACCAGATCACCGCGAGCACGCACTTTGCGAGCGCCGCGGCGAGGACGGCGTCCTTGAACGCCTGCGGCGAAAGACTCCACTGGCTGATGATGAAATTGAAGATCATGACCAGGTTGGAATACATTGCCTTGCGTCCCCCTTCTCGTTGAACCGAGCCGCCCGGGCCGTCGCACCCGCACCTGGTCCGGGCGGCGTCAGTGTAAGCCCTTCGCGGGCCGATGTGAAATCTCATGCCGCTGTACTATGATTCGCGGCGTGAAAGGGACCCCATGAAGAACGAATCCACCGTGCTGCAGCAGGCTTCGACGATCAAGACGGAAGCCTACTGGATGCCCTTCACCCACAATCGCTATCTCAAGAAAAACCCCAAATCGAGGATCCTCGCGCGCGCCGAAGGCGCGTACTACACGACCGTGGAAGGCAGGCGTCTGTTCGACTGTCTCTCGGGACTGTGGTGCTGCCCGCTCGGCCACGGCCACCCGAAGATCGCGGAGGCCGTTGCGCGGCAGGTGAGGGAGCTCGACTACAGCCCCGCTTTCCAGATGGGGCATCCGAAGATCTTTTCGCTCGCCGAGCGAATCGTCGAGCTGGCGCCCGCGGGGATGGGCCAGGTCTTTTTCGCCAACTCGGGCTCGGAGGCGGTGGACACCGCGCTCAAGATCGCGGTCGCGTATCACCGCATCAAGGGCGAAGCTGCGCGCACGCGCCTGATCGGCCGCGAGCGCGGCTATCACGGAGTGGGCCTCGGCGGGATTTCGGTGGGCGGCATCGCGCCCAACCGCAAGATGTTCGCGCCGCTCCTCCTGCAGGGCGTCGATCACCTGCCGCACACCTACAACGCCGCCGAGATGGCGTTCTCGCGCGGCCAGCCAAAATGGGGGGCGCACCTGGCCGGGGAGCTCGAGCGCTTGGTCGCGCCGCACGACGCTTCGACGATCGCCGCGGTCATCGTCGAGCCGATGCAGGGCTCGGGAGGGGTGATCGTGCCGCCGGCAGGCTATCTCGAGCGGCTGCGCGCGATCTGCGACAAGTACGGCATCCTGCTCATCTTCGACGAGGTCATCACCGGGTTCGGCCGCCTGGGCGAGCCCTTCGGCGCGCAGCGCTTCGGCGTCACGCCCGACATGATCACCTTCGCCAAGATCGTCACCAACGGCGTCATCCCGATGGGCGGCGTGATCGTGAAGCCCGCGATCCACGACGCGTTCATGACCGGCCCCGAAACTTCGGTGGAGCTTTTCCACGGCTACACCTATTCCGGCCACCCCGTCGCCGCCGCGGCCGCGCACGCCGCGCTCGACGCGATCAGGGAGGAAGGCGCGTTCAAGCGCGCTCGGGAACTGGAGCCGGTGCTCGATCAGGCGGTGCATTCGCTGAAAGGCGAGCCGGGCGTCTCGGACATCCGCAATATCGGCCTTGCCGCGGCGGTCGAGCTCGAGCCGATTCCCGCGAAGCCAGGCCTGCGCGCGCTCAAAGTTTTCGAGCGCGGCCTGGAGGAAGGCATGCTGTTCCGCTTCACCGGCGACACGATCGCCATGGCTCCGCCGTTCATCTCGACGAGGGCCGAAATCGAAACGATGATCGAGAAGCTGCGCGTCGCGATCAGGGCGGCGCGCTAGTCGGACACATTGCAGGAGGAGGATCCGGATGCTGTCGAGAGTTGTCCTCACCGCGCTTGCCGCCGCCTTGTTTTCGCCGCCGGCTACGGCGCAGAACTATCCCGCGAAGCCGGTGCACATATTCGTGCCCGCGAGCCCGGGCGGCGCGTCCGACTTGGCCGCGCGGCTCGTGGCTCCCAAACTCACCGAGGCTCTGGGGCAGCCTTTCGTGGTCGAGAACCGCGTCGCCTCCGGGGGCATCGTGGCCACGGCGCAACTCGCAAAATCGCCCGCGGACGGCCACACGATCATGATGACCTTCGACACTTTCGCTTCGAATCCGCACATGTACAAGGACCTGCCCTATGACGTAATCAGGGATTTCGAGCCGATCATGCTGCTCGTGCGCTATCCGCAGATCCTGGTCGTGCATCCTAGCCTCAAGGTGAAGACCGTCCCGGAATTCGTGGCTTACTCGAAAGCGAACGGCTCGAGGATGAACTTCGGCTCGGCGGGTCCCGCCTCCTCCAGCCGTCTCGCTTTCGAGCTCTTCAAGGAAGCGGCCGGCATCGAGATCGATCCGATCCACTACAAGGGCGGCGGCCCCGCGATCAACGACCTTGTGGCCGGCACGGTTCAGGTGATGCTGATCCAGGCGGGCGGCTCGATCGGGCAGAACATCAAGGCGGGCAAGCTCGTCGGCCTTGCCACGAGCGGGCGGGGGCGCACGCCGCAATATCCCGATCTCCCGACGATCGCCGAGTTTTACCCGGGTTTCGAAACGACCTCCTGGGTCGGGCTGGTCGCGCCGGCGGGCACGCCGCGTCCGGTCATCGAAAAGCTGAACGAAACCCTGATCAACCTCCTCGCAATGCAGGAAATGAAGGACAAGCTTACCCTGCAGGGCGGAGACATCATCGCGAGCACTCCCGAGCGGTTCGCCGAGCTCATCAAGTCCGAAACCGCCAGGTGGGGCAAGATCATCCGCGAGAAGAACATCAGGATCGATTGACGGCAGCGCCGTGACCGTCGATCTGCGCGGTCGGGGTTTTCCGCGCCTATCGGACTGAGCGCCTGACCCCGAAATCCTCGCCGATCGGCCGGCCGGGATAGTGAAACGCGATCGGCCCGTCGGGCTTCGCGTGCATGAACTGGTGCACGTACGGGTCCGCCGAGGCGAGCATTTCGTCGGGCGTCCCCTCGCCCGCCACCACGCCGTCGGCGATGACGTAGACATAGTCGACGAGCTTCACCGCCTCGCTTACGTCGTAGCTCACCACGATGGAAGTCGCGCCGAGCGCGTCGTTCAGCTGCCGGATCAGGTTCGCGATCACGTTGATCGAGATCGGGTCGAGGCCCCCGAAGGGCTCGTCGTACATCGCGAGCATCGGGTCCATCGCGATCGCGCGCGCGAGCGCCACGCGGCGCGCCATCCCGCCGGAGAGCTCGCTCGGAGCCAAGCGATGCGTCCCGCGCAGGCCCACCGCGTGCAGCTTCATCAGCACGATCCTGCGGATGACGCTCTCGGGCAGCTTGGTGTGCTCGCGCATCGGGAACGCGATGTTCTCGAACACCGATATGTCGGTGAACAGGCCCCCCGCCTGGAACATCATGCCCATCTTGCGGCGCAGCGCGTACAGGGCGTGGGTGTCGAGCTCGTGAACGGCCCGGCCTGCGACCCTGATCGTTCCGCGGTCGGGCTTCTCCTGCCCGCCGATCAGGCGCAGCAGCGTCGATTTTCCGGAGCCGCTCGCGCCGAGGATCGCGACGACTTTGCCGCGGGGAATCGCGAGGCTCAGGCCCTTCAGGAGCTTTCTCGGACCGTAGGCGTATTCGACTCCGGAGATCTCGACGAGGTTTTCAGCGGAGGGATTCATTTACGGCCCGATATCATTCTGTCTGGAGCAGTGCCACCGTGCCCAGTCCCCCGTCGGCGCAGATGCTCACCACCGCGCGGCTCCCTTTGGGCATCGCCGCAAGCTCCTTCACCGCCTGGGAGAGTATCCGCGCGCCGGTCGCGCCGAACGGGTGGCCGAGCGCGACCGAGCCGCCGTGGGGATTGAGCCGCTCCCAGGGAAACTTGCCGAGGTCCGCGTCCACCCCGGCGTTCCGGCGCCGGAAGTCCCGGCTTTCGAGCGCGGCGACGTTGCACAGCACCTGCGCGGTGAACGCCTCGTGGATCTCCCACAACGCGATGTCGCCGTAGGCAAGGCCGTTGCGCGCAAGCATGCGCGGAATCGCGTACGCCGGGGCCATGAGCAGGCCTTCGGTGAGGAGGTCCACCGCCGCGATCTCCCAATCGACGAGCCGCGCGCGCGGCAGAGACCCGGGCAGGCGCTTGAGTCCTGCGCCGGTCGCGACCCACAGGCCTGCCGCGCCGTCGGTGAGGGGCGAGGAGTTGCCCGCGGTCAGCGTGCCCTTGCCGCTCGCCCGGTCGAACGCCGGCTGCAGCTTCGCCAGACGCTCGAGGCTCGTGTCGGCGCGGGGGAAGCCGTCGCGCGACATCCCCGCCACCGGGACGATCAGGTCGTCGAAGAATCCGGCCTTCTGTCCCGCGAGCGCCTTCTCGTGGCTTGCGAGCGCGAGCTTGTCCTGCGGATCGCGCGCGATGCTCCAGGCTTTCGCCATCTCCTCGCAGTGCTCGCCCATGCTCTTGCCCGTCGCGCGATTTTTGACCTCGAGAATATGCAGGCGGATATCGCGCGCCCTGAGGTCCTTGAACGACGCAAGGCGCTGGGCGATCGAGCGCGCCTGGGAAAAGCGCCGCAGCCGGTCGGAGAGATTCTGCGAGAGCCCGATCTGCACGCGGCTCATGCTTTCCACCCCGCCGACCAGAGCGAGCTCCCTGCCCCCGTGTCCCAGCATCGCGGCCGCTTCGAGCGCCGCCACCATGCTCGTCGAGCAGGCGAGCACGGTCGAAAACGCCGGAACGGTCCGGTCCAGGCCCGCGTCGATCTGAACTTCGCGCGCGATATTCGAGTAGCCGAGGTTGGGAATCACCGTGCCCCAGACGAGGAGATCGGGCCGGATTCCTTCGCGCATGCTCCCCCGCGCACCCGGGAGGGGAGTTGCGGGTATGGGCTCGAGCCCGGTCATCGCGCGCATCACCGGCACCGAGAGCTCGATGGCGCCGAGCCCGGCGAGCGGCCCGTCCACCCGCGCAAACGGTGTGCGCAAGCCCGCGGCGAGCTGGATGTCGTTGCCGTTCATAGGGGCCTCATTATGTATCGGATCGCGATGCCCGGCCAGGCGTGCCGCGGGAATTTCCCGTCCGACAAGGGCGGTCTATACTGCCAGATTACGGAGGTGAAAAAATGGATCGTCGCAACTGGCTGAGAGGTTTGGCGGCGCTGTCTCTGGCGGGGTTCGGTAGGCCCGGCTGGGGACAAAAGCCCGCGAAAGGAGCGCTGAAAGTGGAAGACCTGCAAAAGAACTGGAAAACCCTGCTCGCGGAAGGAGCCGACGTGGCGGCGAGCGCGGACCCCCTGGAGCTTCCGGACGCCGAATGGAAGAAGCGCCTTTCGCCCGCGGCCTATGACGTGCTGCGCCACGAAGGCACCGAGCGCGCCGGCACGAGTCCACTCGACCGCGAGAAGCGCCCGGGCGTATTCGTCTGCGCGGGTTGCGGCCTGCCCTTATTCACCTCGGCAATGAAGTTCGACAGCGGCACCGGCTGGCCGAGCTTTTTCACCACGATCCCCGGAGTATTCGCGACCACGGTGGACCGCAAGCTCTTCATGGAGCGCACCGAGTACCACTGCGTTCGCTGCGGAGGGCACCACGGCCACATCTTCGACGACGGTCCCGAGCCGACCGGCCTTCGCTACTGCAACAACGGCGTGGCGCTGCGTTTCATACCCAAGGGGCCGGCACGCGCCTGACGGCCCTTGGCCAGGGGAGCGGCCGGCAAAGGGGCGGAATCCAAAATGCGCCGGGCCGCGGATTTCCGCGGCCCGGGCGTCCGAGGGCGACAGGTTTCCTGTCACCCTTCCCTATTTCCTTCTATATCTCGGTCCTCAGCATGCGTTGCGACCTCCAAGCGCTGTAGATCAGCAGAAGCGTAAGGAGCGCCGCGGTGATTCCGAATACCGAGTAGCCCAGGTCCGTCGGGGACAAGGATATGCCGGTCGAAGCGACGGCTTCTCCCGTCTTCTGCAGCTGCACGGCGTACATCCCGGTATAGTGCATGCCGCACACCGCGATCCCCATGACAAGCGCGCTGCCGAAGCGCTGCAAATTGCCGCGCAGATGGAACGCGAGCCACAAAGCCACCGTCGCGGCCACGATTGCGATCACGATGGACGCGGCGAACAGCGTGGTGTCGTAGCTGATCTTGGCCGGCATGATCATCGCCGCCATCCCGGTGTAATGCATCAGCGCGACGCCCAGCCCGGTCAAGACCCCGCCAAGCGGCAGGTTGAACGGTCCGCCGTCGCTGCGTCCCACCACGAACAAACCGACGCCGCATGCGGCAACTCCCACAATCAGCGAGGCAAAGGTAAGGAAAGCGTCGTACGCCACGGGCACGCCGAGGTCGGCCGCGTTCATCGCGATAAAGTGCATCGACCAGATCGCGCCGCCGCCTATCGCAATGGCCGCGCCGGTCACCGAACTGATCACACCCGTCCAGGTTCGCGCCTGCGGGATCACGATGGCGAGCTGCAGCGCCGTATATGAACCGAATACGGATATCACATACGACAACGCGACCAATAACGGGTCGTAAGTAATGGTGTTCATCTCAATATCCCCCGTCTGGGTAAAAGAAATACGCGTCCGTCAACCGACTGCCACGAGAAAATTATAGACCATAACTGACCGTATAAC
>DASPXL010000092.1:0-2661 GCA_035637375.1 Burkholderiales bacterium | reverse complement strand
GACTTCTGGCCTTCGCGCGACGCGATCAACGTCGAGTACAACGAGAGCGACGTGGTCAGCGTGCCGGGGCCCGACGGCTCGGTGGTCAAGCTTCGCAAGACCCATCCCGAGTACGATCCCACCGATCGCGTGAAGGCGCTCGAGTACGTGGCGCACCACGCGGCGAAAGGGGAGGTCGTCACCGGTCTTCTCTACCTCGATCCCAACCCCGAAGACCTCCACGCCCACCTCAATACCGTGGAGACCCCGTTCAACAAGCTCTCGGAGAAGGAGCTTTGTCCGGGGGCGGGAATGCTGGAGAAGATAAACGCCAGTTTGCGTTAGTCGCGCCGATGTGGGTGGCGACTGGGATTCCACTATCCGGCGCGATGGCGGCTATCTGGCGGTCGCCAATATTTGCGGCCATCGTTTCTCGTGGAATTCCTCGGGAAGGACTCCCCTGCGGAAGACCGATTCGGGAATGGCCTTCAGGCAGTCCAATCGATAGTGCTCGGCGGCAAAACGCGCCGGAGCGGTAGCGGCAAACCTGCCGATCGCCTCGATCGCATCCAGCAGCTCTCTTTGAGTCATTTTGGACTGTTCAATGAATGCGGACGCGATCTGAATGGCCAGCCGGGCTTGCTCGATACCCTCGGGGGTGCGCTTGCTTTCCAGCCGGTACAGATTCCAGATCTTTGCCTGTAACAGCTGCAAGGGATGGAGAACGCGAAGTCGTTCCCCTTCGAATTCGACGACCGCTGCGGATTCTTCTATGGCTTTCGACTTCAGGCCGATGACGGTTGTCAGATAGTCGATCAGCACCGGCTCCGGGTACCCTTTCATCTCAACAGACAGGACGGCGCTGTTCGGCGTGTTGTCATCCAGACTTGCGATCCGGAGTTTGTGACGGATTTTCAGGCGGGCAGACACCCGCTTCGCTTCGGCTTTCGTCCCAAGGTAGTCGATGTCTTCGGTCAGGGCGGGCAGCCGCGACCGAATATTGAAATATCGGATCCATAAGGCGACCGCCTGGCCTCCTATCAGGACGGCGCTGTCCGATCGCGTTTGTCCGATGAGAAGCGCGGCATCTTCCGGCTTGAGTTTCACCTCGGGACTTTGCCCCAGCTCAGGATCTTCGCTTTGGAGCCATCGATGAAGGAGGCTTTGCGGAAGTCCTTAGGCGCCAGGCGACGTGCCGAAG
The DNA here is from genome assembly GCA_035637375.1 of Burkholderiales bacterium. Lineage (GTDB taxonomy): Bacteria > Pseudomonadota > Gammaproteobacteria > Burkholderiales > SG8-39 > VBDM01. The sequence goes on along the minus strand of DASPXL010000092.1, from coordinate 1,481 downwards.
GCGAAGGAGACGGATGCCCCCTGGAGATTTGCCTGGCTGACCGCGAAGCCGGCGGCTCTTTTTCGCGGACATGGAGCTCCAGTCCGACCGCATCGAGCACCCGGCACAATTCATCCAGTCCGATGTTCTCGCCCTTGCTCTCGATGCGATTGAGTTTTTCGCGGCGCAATCCTGCCCGAGCGGCGAGCTCTTGTTGCGACATGCCGAGCTTCCGGCGGCGAGAGGTCAATACGGGATAGATATGCTGTTTCACGCACATATTGTGCTGTTTATTGCACAACAGGTCAAGCCCGCGGAACCACCGTCTCGGTCGGCGCAATCCCGCCCGCTGCTCGGATTGGAATCCGGATTTCCGCCTGTCCGCCGCGTGAAGCCGGCTACTGCTCGAGCGTGCCCGCCAGGTTGGCGCACGCGACCGGTGGCGGAACTTTTGCCTGCGCCCTGCACCCTATGCTACGGTAGGCAATGAGTAGGAGCATCGCGTGTTGAAAGAGATCCTCGACGTACTCCAGGACGACCCGTCGAGCCGGCGGCACTGGTTCCACGATGATTATTTCGACTTGTTCGTGCGCGAGGCGGGCGGCGAGCTGAAGGAGTTCGAGCTCTGCTACGGCGTCCCCTCCAACGAGCGGGCCCTGGTGTGGAGCCGGGGCCGCGGCTATTTCCACGACGGCGAGGCCGGCTCCGGGGATTTCATCGGGGCGGGGCTTGGGTCCGGCGATCCGCTCGACGCCGATCCGATCATCGCGCGCTTCGAGCGCGCCGCGGCCGGGCTGCCCGATGCGCTGCGCCTGGCGCTGAATGCGCGCCTGCGCGAGTACGCCCTGCAAAACGCCGAGGGCTCCGCGCGCCGCAAGCGTTTTCGCCGAGCCGGCTGGCAGACCGGCGGCTAGCAAAAGCCGGGAGAAAATCGGGGCCGGATTCCTTAATCGGCGCGAATCCCCGCTTCCCGAGTTAACTTCCCCCACTTCGCCGTCTCCGCGGCGACGAAATCAGCGAACTGCGCCCTCGTTTCGATCCGGGGCGATAATGCCGGACCGACGAATTCCCTTCCGGAGACCCCCATGGACAAGATCAAGCCCCTCTTCACCGCAACCGCGACCGCCACCGGCGGGCGCAACGGCTACACCGAGACGAGCGACGGCTCGGTGAAGGCCAGTCTCTCGGTGCCGAAGGAGATGGGCGGCCCGGGGAAGCCGGGCGCGGCGACGCCCGAGCATCTCTTCGCCGCCGGTTACGCGGCTTGCTTCGGCGGCGCGCTCGACTTCGTCGGCAAGCGGCAGAAGAAGGACGCCGCGAGGGCGAGGATCACCTGCGCCGTCTCCATCGGCCCGCGCGAGGCCGGGGGCTTCGGCCTCTCGGTGAAGCTCACCGTGGAAGACAAGAGCCTGCCGCAGGCCGAGCTCGCCGCGCTCGCCCGCGAGGCGCACGAGCAGATCTGCCCGTACTCGCACGCGACGCGGAACAACGTCGGCGTGGAG
>DASPXL010000091.1:0-5136 GCA_035637375.1 Burkholderiales bacterium | reverse complement strand
GCGGGGCGCGGCTACGGCACCGAGGCGCTGCGCATCCTCGGGGAAGGCATCGCAGAATTCCACGACGTCGACCGCATCCTGCGCGACTGCGCCGGCTTCCGCATGGGCCCCTTCGAGCTCTTCGATCTCACCGGCCTGGACGTGTCGCACCCGGTGATGGAATCGATCTACCGTCAGTATTACGAGGAGCCGCGCTTTCGCCCCTCGCCCGTCACCGGGCAGCGCTTGAACGCGGGTCTCCTGGGACGCAAGTCCGGGCGCGGCTTCTACCGCCACGAGAACGGCAGGCAGGAAGAAATCGCAGAGCCTCCCGCGCCCGCCGCGCGGCCCGCGGGCGTCTGGGTGAGCCGCGCGGGACTCGGCGCGAAGCTGGTGGAGCTGCTGAGAAAACTCGGCGCGCACATCGACCGCGGCGTGCGGCCGGCGGCGCAGTCGCTCTGTCTCATCGCTCCGCTCGGGTGGGACGCCACCACCACCGCGATCGAAGAAGAGCTCGATCCGACGCGCACGCTCGCGGTCGACTGCCTGTTCGCGCCCGACAAGCGCCGCACGCTTATGACGACGCCCGTAACGACTCCTGCGATGCGCGCGGCGGCGCACGGGCTGCTCGCGGGCGACGGCGTGCCGGTGTCGGTGATCGGCGACTCGCCCGGATTCGTCGCGCAGCGCGTCATCGCCCAGATCGTCAACATCGCCTGCGACATCGCGCAGCAGCGCATCGCCTCGCCCGGGGACATCGACGCGGCGGTCGTGCTCGGCCTCGCCTATCCGCAGGGACCGCTCGCCTGGGGCGACGCGATCGGCCCGGCGAGGATTCTCACGATTCTCGACGCCCTGCACGATTTTTACGGCGACCCCCGGTATCGCGCGAGTCCCTGGCTCAAGCGCCGCGCCCGGCTCGGCGTATCATTGCTGACGGCCGAAGCTTGAAGCCCGTTTCCGGAGACTTCGCATGAACGCCCCGCTCAAGACCCCAAAAGCCGAATTCGAATGGAGCGATCCGCTGCTTCTGGACGCGCAGCTCACTGAAGCAGAGCGCATGGTGCGCGACGCGGCGCGCGCGTACGCTCAAGGAAAGCTCGCGCCGCGCATCCTCGAGGCGTTTCGCAGCGAAAAAAGCGATCCGGCGATCTTCCGCGAGATGGGAGCGCTGGGAATGCTCGGCTCGACGCTTCCCGCGGAATACGGCTGCGCCGGCCTCAATTACGTCAGCTACGGCCTCGTCGCGCGCGAGATCGAGCGGGTCGACTCGGGATACCGGTCGCTGATGAGCGTGCAGAGCTCGCTCGTCATGCTGCCGATCCACGAGTTCGGGTCGGAGGCGCAGAAGAAAAAATATCTTCCCCGGCTCGCCCGAGGCGAATCGATCGGCTGCTTCGGCCTCACCGAGCCCAACCACGGCTCCGACCCTGCGAGCATGCAGACGCGGGCGAAGAAAGTCTCCGGCGGCTACAGCCTCGCGGGCTCGAAGACCTGGATCAGCAGCTCGCCGATCGCCGATCTTTTCGTGATCTGGGCGAAGACCGAGGACGGCCGCATCCGCGGCTTCCTGCTCGAAAAAGGAGCGAAGGGGCTTTCGGCTCCGGCGATCCACGGGAAAGTGGGCCTGCGCGCCTCGATCACCGGAGAAGTCGTGATGGACGAGGTGTTTGTGCCGGAGGAGTGCCTCCTGCCCGGGGTCGAAGGCCTGAAGGGTCCCTTCACCTGCCTCAACGCGGCGCGCTACGGCATCGCCTGGGGCGCGCTCGGTGCGGCGGAGGACTGCTGGCACCGCGCCCGCCGGTACGTCCTCGAGCGCAAGCAGTTCGGCAGGCCGCTCGCCGCGAACCAGCTCATCCAGAAGAAGCTCGCCGACATGCAGACCGAGATCTGCCTCGGGCTGCAGGGCGTGCTTCGCTTCGGGCGCATGAAGGACGAAGGCAGCGACACGCCCGAGATCACCTCGATCATGAAGCGCAACTCGTGCGGCAAGGCGCTCGAGATCGCGCGCACGGCGCGCGATATGCTGGGCGGAAATGGGATCTCGGACGAGTTCGGCGTGGTGCGCCACATGGTCAATCTCGAAGTGGTCAACACTTATGAAGGAACGCACGATATCCACGCCCTGATACTCGGGCGGGCCCAAACCGGCATTCAGGCGTTTTCGTAAAGCGGCACCTCGTATCGAACGTGAATCTTTCGGCTGTCTTGCAGATGCGATGGCCCTGTGCAAGACTGGCGCAGCGGGTCCTTTCAGAGGAGATGCTGACATGAGCAGACTGATGCAAGAGCGCCGCCGGCTGGTGTGCGCCTTCCTCGGGTGCGCGCTCGCGGCCATGGCGCCCGGCGCGCTCGCCCAGGCAAAGAAGCCGGCGGCTTCAAAAGAGCCGCTCGTCTTCTCCATCAACGAGGGCGCGACCACTCTGATCACCGCCGAAGAGCTGTTCGAGCGCTACACGCGGCTCGCGAAGTCCACCGAGCGGACGCTCGCCCGTCCGGTCAGGCTCGAAGTGTACCCGGATACCGCGCGGTTCCGGGCCGAGCTGGACCGCAGGCGCTTCGACATCGTCTTCGGCAAGACCGTAAACCTGCTGGCGGGGATGATACGCGACAAGCAGTTCCAGGCGGTGGTCAAGACCAAGGTTCCCTACGTCGCCGGTTTCATCACGCTCAAGGGGAGTCCTATCAAGAAACCCGAGGACATGCGCGGCAAGGTCATCATGATGCCCGAGCGGGTCTTCACCACGAAACTGGGGGAGGCCACGCTGCGCGACCTCGGCTTCAAGGAGAAGGACGTCACGATCCGCTACACCCGGTTTCAGGAGGCGGTCGCGGTTTCGGTGGAATCGGGCGCGGCCGACGTCGGCGTCGTGAATCCGACCGTGAAGCGGGATTGGCTGGAGAAAGGAAACACGGTCCTTCTCGAAGCGAAACCGGTGCCCAACTGGTCGATCATCGCGTCTCCCGGCATAAGCCGAGCCGAGGTCGAGCGCTTGCGCAGGGCGCTGATCAACCTGAAGAACTCGGAACGGGGCGCGCAGATCCTGAAAGCCATCAGCGTGCCGGAATTCGTGGCCGCAAGCAACGCCGAGTACCTCGAATTGCTCAAGTTCATCGGAGAGTAGGTCAGGGCCTGCGAGTCAAACAAACGGGAAATCATGATCCCCGTGTCCGTCTCCGCGCTCAAGCCGGCTCTCTGAGCTTCCTCGGCCGTCCGCCGAGCTTGCCGTTGCGCCGTGCCGCCGCGGATTTCGCTTTCGTCGATGCCTTGCCGCCAATCCTGCCCATTTGCGCCGCAATCCAGCGTTTCGAGCCCAGGAACCCGTCCAGCAGCGCCGGTAGGTAGAGGTCGGCATCCAGTTTCGGGAAATGAATGCCCAGACCGGAAGGTGTAATCTCGATTTTGTCGAGCTGGTGCGGCTTGGCGCGCTGGATACCTTGCGCGTGGCGAGGCGAAAAGGCAACCTCAATCCCACTGCTCAGAGCGATTACGACGCGGTTTGCGCTGCGATCGTAGCGCGCGCCCGTTGCTATGGGCGAGTTCTGCAACCGCTCGGAAGCTTGCCGGTTTGCCGCCTTGAACGCGTCCTTAGAAATCTCCATGAATCCTGCTCCACTCTGCGCATAGATCATCCAGATCCGCGGTCAATGCGGATTTGATCTGCCCCAGCTCCTTCAGGGAGAAGCCGTAGTTCTCTCGCACCTCCGCCGGCCCGAAGGGGCAATGAAGATCGAACACCGCCTCGCTATCGCCCCCGATCACATGAACGTGGGCGGGGCGATGATCGTTCGGATAAATGACTACCCTCAGACCATCGATTCTCTTGACCGTCGGCATTATAGCTGAAAACCCAATCCGATTGGGTTTTTGCTCGCCAGGGCGGCTGCGCGCTCGATTTGCGCAAGCAAGGCTTGCGGCGCGTCTTGTTCACCATCGAGCACGGCGAGACTGAAGCGAAGCAAATCGTCCGCTACGCGCTCGCCGATCAGCGGGGCCGTCAGGCGAGCGAATTTCGCGGCGACCTGATGCTCGTCGAACGGCCGCTCCGGATCCCCCGGCACGTGGATAACGAGCTTTTCGTGCTTTTCCATCGGCGTGGTTATCTCGAGCCGCGCCGGCCAGGACTTCGGATAGTGATGGAGCAGATCGTCGTCCGCCTTGACGGTGACCTTCGCAATGAAAGCGCCGATTTCGCCGGACACGCGTTCCGGGGCCTGTCTGAGGTCGAACAGGGCATCGGGAGCAAAAGCAGCCAAGGCCATCTGATACGAAACGCTGGTCAAGTGCGAGCTGCGATCGCCAGCAACCACCCCGTGGTCGATCATCCGAAGATAGGGAGGAGGCACCGAGACGCCAAGCTGCGTCATGTCGGAGGGCGGAGCGCCTGTTTCGATGATCTCTTTGAGCGCCTGCGTCGCTGCCATGGTTTGCCTCGCCGCGCACCAAGGCTTGAAGCTCACTTCGGGAAGAACGGAATGTTCCTCGAGCGCGTCGACCAGAACCTCCGTGTCGGGCGACAAGTTGTAGGCGGCTGAAAAGAAATCGCCTTCGAATAGGCGCAGGTCCGCGGTGAAACCCGCCTGCGCCGAAAGCGCCGCGAAGACCCCGCTCCGAGCGGCGTGCCCGATCGCGAGCCAGCGCGACATCGCCGCACCGCCTTGGCGCCCGACCGCGGGCGACGCGAGGGCAAGCGCGATACCGAGCGCGTGCGCCGCCTGCCGCTCGGTGAGGCCGAGAAGCCGCGAGGCGACTGCTGCCACCCCGATCGGTGCCGTGAAATAGGTCGGCCAGATACCGCGGTACAGAAGCGACGGTCCATCGAGCGCTAAGCCCAACCGAACCATGGCCTCGTAGCCCGCGGCGATCGCCTCGCCGATCGCGTCGCCGCTCGCACCGAGAGAACCGCCGATCGTCAGGGCGGAGGGAACGATCAGCGCGGCGGGCGTGGTGCACGAAGGCAGATGGATGTCGTCGGTTTCACTGAGGCGCGCGAGAGCGCAGCTCCTCGCGACACGGTCGAGCAGATCCTCGCCGCCGGGCTGCGCCCGTTCGCTCGCGCCTCCCCGAAACCCGGTCAGCGCGCGCCCTTCCTGCGTGCCGCTCGCGGCGACCCAAGCGCCGACCGTGTCCGCGAGGTGAAGCCGCGCGGCGCGGCG
>DASPXL010000090.1:0-2731 GCA_035637375.1 Burkholderiales bacterium | reverse complement strand
GACGTGAAAAACCGTTAATGCCGTAAGTCGGAGTCGCCCGTCAACACAAAGGCCGCCTGCGCGGCCTTTGTGTTGTCTTAGCATCAGCCAGGAGGGAAACATTTTCGCCAGCTCGCGTGATCCCCACTATGGCCGCGCTTCATTTCAGCCGATGTACTTCTTGACGACTTCGGGCGGCCGGACACGCGCCTGGGACGGATCACCGGCGGTTTCACGCAGCGCGCGCCGCTGACGCAACAGGTCCCAGCACTGATCCAATTCGACTTGCACGTCAGCCAGGCGTTTGCTGCCTTCCGGAGCATGCGACTCCTGCTCGAAAAGCCGGTGCTCTCCAGCCACCAGAGGTCGTGGGAAGACTCCCTGCCCGCCACTTGCGCGAGCAAGCCTTGCAGAGTAAGTTCATTTCCCGCGGAGCACGAAAATCATCACGGGAGGACACTCATGAAAACCGCATCGATCATCGCCGCAGCGAGTACATTGCTGCTCTCAGGCATGGCTGACGCCGTAGAAATCAACGTGCTATCCACGCAGGCCACCCAGCAGGCCTATCTCGAGCTGGTGGCGCAATTCGAGAAGGCGTCGGGGCACAAGGTCAAGACGTTTTTCACGGGAACGCTCAACGTCCAGAAGCGTCTCGCGGACGGCGAGGCCTACGACCTCATCATCATGGCGGGCCCGGCGATCGACGAGCAGATCAAGCTGGGCAAGGCCGCCGCCGGCAGCCGCGTCGATTTCGCGAAATCCGGCACCGGGGTCGCGGTGCGCAAGGGCGCGGCGAAGCCCGACATCGGCTCGGCCGGGGCATTGAGGAAGACTCTGCTCGCGGCGAAATCGATCGGCTACTCCACCGGCCCGAGCGGGGTCTACATGCTCGGCGTGTTCGAGAAACTGGGCATCGCCGGCGAGGTCAAGGGCAAGCTCAAGCAGACCCCCTCCGGCGTGTTCGTCGGCACCCTGATCGCCGGCGGCGAGACCGAGATCGGCTTCCAGCAGATCAGCGAGCTGGTGCATTTCCCCGGAATCGATTACGTCGGCCCGCTGCCGGGCGAGCTCCAGCGCATGACCGTGTTCTCGGCCGGCATCCACGTCGGCGCGAAGCAGGCGGACGCGGCCAGGGCGCTCCTCAAATTCATCACCGCGCCGGCCGCCGCAGCGGTCATCAGGAAGCACGGCCTGGAGCCCGCCTGACAGAGTCCCGGTTGAAATTCCTCGCCGCCGGTGCGATAGTTGCCGACAGAAATACGAAACACCGCAGGGGGAACGGAATGAAATACAGGGTCTCGACACTTTTCTTTGCGCTCGCCACCGTACCGGCGGCTCATGCGCAACAAGCCAATCTCAACGAAACGCAGCTCCTCGGACGCCAGGTCTTCGCGCAGTCGTGCGGCATCTGCCACCTGCAACCGTCGCTCGGGGTGAAGACCTACGGGCCGATGCTGAACAAGGCCGCGGCCGGCGGCAACGACGAGGTCATGCGCGCCTTCATCGTCAACGGCACCGACCGCATGCCTGCGTTCAAGTACTACCTCAAGCCGGCTGAGATCGATGCGATCATCGCTTATTTGAAAACGGTGCCGGCGCCCGCGCCGGACGTCCAGAAACAAGGAGAAGCCCGATGAAAACGATACTCCTGGCATGCGCAACGTCCTTACTCGCGGCGGCCGCGGCCCACGCCGCCGATCAGTTGCTGAGCGGCGCGATCACATCGCAGTCCGGCCAGAAGCTCGAAGGCGTCACAGTATCCGCCAAGCTGGACGGCTCGACCATCACCACCAGCGTGTATACGGACGCCGCAGGCGCTTACGTGTTCCCGCCGCTGCCCGCGGGCAGGTACCGCGTGTGGGCGCAGGCGCTCGGCTTTGAAGCGGGCAAAGGCTCGGTCGACCTCAGCGCCGCAAGGCGAGCGGATTTCACGCTGCAGGAGATGACCGATGCCGAGAGGCGCTTCCGCCAGCTGCCCGGCGAGATGATGGTCGCGGCGCTGCCCGAGGTGAGCGCCGACGACGCCCGCATGAAGAAGATCTTCATGAACAACTGCACCGGCTGCCATTCGACGAGCTACGCGCTGCAGTTCCGCTTCGACGAAGCCGGCTGGAGCAAGATCATCGACCTGATGAAAGTCGTGCCGGTCACCGGCGTCTATCCGGGGCCGAACGCGAAGTCCAACCAGATCATGGAGCGCCACCAGAAGGAGCTCTCCGCCTACCTCTCTCGCGCGCGCGGTCCGGGCGAATCGTCGATGAAGATCGCCGTTCGCCCGCGTCCTACGGGCGAGGCGGCGCGCGCCGTCTGGACGCTCTACGACCTGCCCCTCAATCCCGATGCGGGCATCGGCACCCGCTACAACCCGAACGACGGCACCGACTGGTCGTTCGGGACCACTTCGAAAATGGGCCAGTTGCCGCACGACGGCGCCCTGGGCCTGGACGGCACGATCTACTTCACCAGCAACAACCCCAACCGCGGCGTGACGATCGGCAAGGTCGATCCCGTGACGGGCGCGGTCAAGTACCTTAAGGCCGACGCGGCCAACGGCCTCGCCGCCACCACGCACGGGCTTGCGCGCGACCGCGCGGGCAACCTCTGGTTCGACATCAACCCGGGCCGCCGCGCGCTCGGCAAGCTCGACACCAGAACCGAGAGAATCACGATCTACCAGACTCCGGCCGACATGGCTCCGGTGGGCGGCGCGGTCACCATAGACGTGGACGGCAAGGGCATGGTCTGGGCG
>DASPXL010000089.1:0-1565 GCA_035637375.1 Burkholderiales bacterium | reverse complement strand
CCGCCTGGCCCTTGAACGGGCAATAGGTCTGGTGGCCCGCGCGCACGAGCCGCTCCATCTTCACGTCCTTGCGCGGGATGTAGTAGACGGCAGTGTAGGTCGCCTCCTCGAGCCGGACGGCATCCTTCGTGTCGGCGATGAGCTCGCCCTTGAACTTGACCTGCACGCGCACGCCCGCCGGCTTCGCCGTGATGCGATGGTTGGGGTGCTTCTTGAAACCGGGACCGCTGTTGGCGCTCATGAGGATCCTCCTTGCTTCTTGGCCGTCTTCCAGATTCCCATCATGCGCCCCTCGGGATCGGTGAAGCGCGAGAATGCGCAGACGATCAGGCCAAGGCCCTCGAGTTCTACACGGAGGTCCCGGGCTTCGTCAAGAAAATAGATTCGCCGCCGGAGGGATTCAGATGGTTGACGGTCGTTTCGCCCGCGGCTCCGGACGGCGTCGGGCTGCCTCTCGAGCCGGACGCGCACCCGGCGTCGAGGTTGCGCCCGCGCCGACATGAATTCTTACAATCGGAGTCATCGGGTTCGCTCGATCGGATTCAACCGCCGGCGCCGCCCGTGCGTTTCTGTACGCATGAGACGCATCGCAATGCTGCTGGTGTTGGCCTTGCTCGTGCCGTTCGCGGCGCGTGCGAGTTCTCGTCCCGTCGAAGTCCACCAATTGCTCGCGCTTCCCCAACCGGGAACCAAAATCGCCGCGCTCACGCTCGATGCCTGCGGCGGCGGCTATGACGCCAAGCTGATTCGTTTCCTGGTCGGGGAGCGCATTCCGGCCACCGTGTTCGCGACACGCAATTGGATCGAGCGCAATGCGCAAGGGGTGGCCATGCTGCGCTCGCACCCCGAGCTGTTCGATATCGAGGACCACGGCGCCAATCACGTGCCGGCGGTGATCGGCCTGGATCGCCGTGTGTACGGCATCGCCGGCAATCCCGATGCCGCCCATCTGGAGAGCGAGGTGCATGACGGCGCGGCGGCGGTCGAGGCGGCGACCGGCAATGCGCCGCACTGGTACCGCGGCGCCACCGCCGAGTACGACGCCGAAGCGCTGCACGTCATCATGGCCATGGGGTACAAGGTGGCGGGCTTTTCGATCAACGCCGACGCCGGCGCCACGCTCAAGCGCGAGACAATCGCGGCGCGGCTGAATGCGGTCGGGCCCGGCGACATCATCATCGCCCATATGAACAAGCCCGGTTCCGATACCGCGGAGGGACTGGCGAGCGGCTTGAAGTCGCTGCTGCTGCGGGGCTTTCACTTCGTAACGCTGCGCGAAATGGACGTGCGGCCGGCGCTCGGCTAGAGTCCGTCGGAAGGAACCGCACGCCTGCCTTCGCTTGCGACAGGAGGTGTCCATGAAAGCGTTCGTCGAACATGCCTTTCGGCAACTGCTCGTGCTGCTCGTTTCGGTGTCGGTCGCCTTTGCGCAGACCGTTCCGCCCGCCCCGCGCAATGCCGCGGCCACGCAGCAGGAGCTCGATCAGATGCTCGCGCCGATCGCGCTCTACCCCGATTCGCTGCTGTCGCAGATCTTCATGGCCTCCTCTTATCCGCTCGAGGTG
>DASPXL010000088.1:0-3114 GCA_035637375.1 Burkholderiales bacterium | reverse complement strand
GCGGCGGCGCCCGACCACGGCGACATCACGTCGCTTATCCCGAAGCGCTCGCCGCTCCGCGGATCATTTAGCACCGCGCTCGGACAGGCGAAGTTCGTCGGGTACACCGCGAATTCCGCGGAATGGGTAGGGAATTTTTCGCCGAGCGCGTCTTGCACTTCCCGCGGCAACCGCGGATCGACGCCGACGCGCTCGCCGCCGCTTGCGTCGATGCGCGGCTGATGGAAGGCGTCCTCGAGGCTCATGCCGTGGTCGATGAGAAACGAGGCGATCTGCAGCACCGCGGGAAAGATCTTGCGCCCGCCGGAGGCGCCGATCGCGAACCACGGTCGTCCCTCGCGGCGGACGATCACGGGGCACATGTTGGTGAGCGGCCGCTTGGCGGGTCCGAGCGAGTTCGGCGCGCCGGGGCGCGGATCGAACCACATGACGCCGTTGTTCATCAGGATGCCCGTGGCAGGGAGGACGACTTTGCTTCCGAACACCGAGAGCAGCGTCTGCGTCAGCGCCACCATGTTGCCGTCGCGATCGATCGCGTTGAGATGGGTCGTGCTCGATGGGGCACGGCCCTCGGAGGACTCTCCCATGGTCTGCAATCGCCGCGCGTAGGCTTCGCGGAGCACCTCGGCGTAGGCGACGAAGGCATCGGCGTGCGGCCCGTCCATCTCGAACTTTCGGCCGGCAAGCCGGCCGAGCGTCCATGCCATGCTCGGGCCCGCGGTGAGCTGCGGGGCAAGCGCTATCGTCGCGCCGCGGTAATCGCATTCTATCGGCGCGGCGATGCGCGCCCGGTATTGCCTGAGGTCCTCCAGTCCTAGCACACCGCCCATCGCACGGATGTCTTTCGCGATGGCTGCGGCGATGTCGCCTTCGTAAAAGTCGCGGCGCCCGGCGCGGGCCAGCCTTCTCAGGGTATCGGCAAGCCCCGGGAGCTTGAGCCGGCGGAGCGGCGCGTCCGGCGGCGTGACGGGCGGCATTCCCGCCGGAAGCCAGATGTCGCGGGTCACGCCGTAGCGCGTCAGCTCACTCGCCAGAGTCGCGACCTTGAGCGTCAGATACCAGTCGACCGCGATGCCCTGTTCGGCCAGATCGATCGCCGGCTGCAGCACCGTCGCGAGCGTTTGCGTGCCGAAACGCTCGAGCGCGAGGCCCAGGCCGTCGACTTCGCCGGGCAGCGCGAAAGACAGCGGCCCGTGGACGTTGCGGTCTTCCTTCACCGCTGGCCAGGCGAAAAGGTCGGCCGCGAATCCGCCGCTCAAGGGGAAATCGGCGGGATCGAGCGAGCGCGGGGAGACCGGGCCGAAGTCGACTGCCTCGACGCGATTTTCCTTCGCGAGATAGACGAGCATGTAGCCGATACCGCCCAGGCCGCTGTTCCACGGCTCGAGGGCGGCGAGCGCGAAGCCTGAGGCGACCGCGGCATCGACCGCGTTGCCTCCCGCGGCGAGCATGTCGGCACCGACCTCGGCGGCGAGGCGGTGTTGGGAGGCGACGATGCCGCGCCGCGAGCGCGCCGGCGGCTTGCGCACCTGCCAATTCTGCGTCCGGTGGCCGAGGCCGGGATCGTTCATCGTCGACGATGAATGCTCAGGCGTTGAAAGGCGCGCGCTGGTCGAACAATTCCGCCGCCGTCTCCATGCGCATAAACTCCGCGCCCTCGGCGGCGAGCCGCTCGATCAAGCGCTCCAGCACCAGCATGCGGTGGCCGCGGCCGATGACGAACGGGTGGAAAGTGTAGGTGATGATTCCCCAGTCCGTCTCGCGCTTCATGTAGAGGAAATCGTCGATCCAGTTGGCGAGCACAGCGCCCGCGTTCATGAGGCCCGGCAGCACTTTGTCCTGCGTGCGCACGAACTCGAAGTGCGGGTAGTCGTCGAGCGACCAGCTGACCGGGATCTCGATCAGCCTCGATTCTTTCCCGAATACGGCGGGTTTCTGAAGCTCGATCCGGTCGCCGAGCCGCACGCGGTACGGGGTGGTGTCGTTCCCCATCATGCTGCTTTCGTAATAGAAGCCGTGCTCGAGAAGCAGCTCGACCGAATGCGGGCTCAGGTCCCACGACGGCGAGCGATAGCCGCGGGCGTGGCGGCCGGTGAGTTTCCTGATCTCTTCGTTCGCGCGCACCAGCTCCGCTTCCTCCTGCTCGCGCGTGAGGCTCGCCGGCGGCAAGTGCGTCCAGCCGTGGTGGCCGATTTCGTGGCCCGCCTCGAGCACCCGCCGGCAGGCCTCCGGATAAGTCTCGAGGGTATGCCCCGGGATGAACCAGGTGGCGGGGATGCCGAACTTCTTGAGCAGCGCCAGCACGCGCGCGGCGCCGATCACGCCGAACTCGCCGCGCGAAACCGGCGTCGGCGTGGTCATGCCGCGCGCGATCCAGCCGGAGATCGCGTCGAAATCAAAAGTGATGCAGACGATGTGCTTCGCCACGCGCTCCTCGCTTTCCGCTGTCGGGCCGACCGGGAACGGCCGGTCAATCCACGCGGGCGCCGCTTGCCTTCGCCTGCGACCTTCCTTGCTGGTCGCTCCTGGTGACAACGCGCCGCATCGGTCGCAGTTTTTCCGCCATAGGACTTATCATAAGGGGCTCGACCGGAGGTGGAAAGATGAGAACCGCAAAGTTTCTGGCGCTTGTCGCGCTGTGCGCCGCTGCCGCGGGCGCCTGCGCGCAGGCGTACCCCTCGAAGCCGATCCGCATGGTCGTCGGCTTCCCGCCCGGCGGCGGCAACGACATCATCGCGCGCATGATCGGCGCGAAGATGCAAGAAACCTGGGGCCAGCCGGTGCTCATCGACAACAAGCCCGGCGCCAACTCGATCATCGCCGCCGAGTACGTCGCGAAGAGCGCGCCCGACGGCTACACGCTGCTCGTCAACGCCACCGGCGGCATGTCGGTGAACCCGGTGTTGTATGCGAAGCTCCCCTACGACCCGCTGAAGGACTTCGTCCCGATCAGTATGGTCGGGATATTTCCGCTGGTGCTCGTCGTGCATCCGTCGGTGCCGGCAAAATCGGTGCAGGAGCTGGTCGCGTACGCCAAGGCGAATCCGGGCAAGCTCGACTACAGCGCCGGCTCGACCGCTTTCCAGGTGGCGACCGAAATGCTCAAGCAGATGA